>NZ_JBBEOI010000002.1 GCF_037860755.1 Aquipuribacter hungaricus
CAGCCACGCCGACGCCGCCGACGCCCTCGAGGCCTGCCGCCGCGCGGCCGGGCCGTGGCGGCGGCTCCCCTTCGACGAGCGCGCCGCGGTGCTGCTGCGCGCCGCGGACCTGCTCACCGGGCCGTGGCGGGCGCGGATGAACGCCGCCACCATGCTCGGGCAGTCCAAGACCGCCCAGCAGGCCGAGATCGACGCCGCCTGCGAGCTGGCCGACTTCTGGCGCTTCAACGTCCACTACGCCCGCCGGCTGCTGGCCGAGCAGCCGCCGGAGAACTCGCCGGGGGTGTGGAACCGGCTCGACCACCGCCCGCTCGAGGGCCCGGTGTACGCGATCAGCCCGTTCAACTTCACCGCCATCGCCGGCAACCTGTCCACGGCGCCCGCCCTCATGGGCAACACCGTGGTGTGGAAGGCCGCCCCGACCCAGACCCTCGCGGCGGTCGTCCTCATGGACCTGCTGCGCGAGGCCGGGCTCCCGGACGGCGTGGTCAACCTGCTCACCGGCGACGGCGTGGTGGTCAGCGACGTCGTGCTCAGGGCCCGGGACCTGGCCGGCATCCACTTCACCGGGTCGACCACGGTGTTCCAGAGCCTGTGGCGCACGGTGGGCGAGAACATCTCCTCCTACGCGGCCTACCCGCGGCTGGTCGGCGAGACCGGGGGCAAGGACTTCGTCGTCGCCCACGCCAGCGCCGACCCCGGGAGCCTGGTGACGGCCATGGTGCGGGGCGCCTTCGAGTACCAGGGCCAGAAGTGCTCGGCGGCCAGCCGGGCCTACGTGCCGGCCTCGCTGTGGCGGGCCGGGGTCCGCGACGAGCTCGCCGCCATGACGGAGTCCATCACCTACGGGCCGGTCGACGACCTGTCGAACTTCGGCGGCGCCGTCATCGACGACCGCTCGTTCGCCCGCAACACCCAGGCGATCGACCGCGCGCGGCAGACGCCCGGCATCGACGTGCTCGCCGGCGGCACCTACGACGGCTCCGAGGGGTACTTCGTCCGCCCCACGGTGCTCGTCGGTGAGGACCCCACCGACGAGATCTTCACGACCGAGTACTTCGGCCCGGTCCTCGGCGTCCACGTCTACGACGACTCCGTGCCCGGCGGCTGGGAGGCGATGCTCGCGCAGATGGAGTCCGTCACCGACTACGGCCTCACCGGCGCGGTGTTCGCCCGCGACCGGTACGCGGTCCACGAGGCGACGAGCGCGCTGCGGTTCGCCGCGGGCAACTTCTACGTCAACGACAAGCCGACCGGCGCGGTCGTCGGGCAGCAGCCGTTCGGCGGCGGGCGGGCCTCGGGCACCAACGACAAGGCCGGCGCCGTGCACAACCTCATGCGGTGGGTGTCCCCGCGCACCATCAAGGAGACGTTCGTCGCGCCGACCGAGCACCGCTACCCGCACATGGGCTGAGCGCCGGGCGGGACAGGCCGGGCCGGGCCGTCAGTCCGCGACGACCCGGTCCCGGCCGCGCCGCTTGGCGCGGTAGAGGTTCTGGTCGGCGTGGCTCAGCAGCGAGCGGTGGGAGCGGTCGCCGACCTCCCCGAGCTCGCCGACCGCCAGGCCGGCCGACACGGTGAGGGTGATCGTCGAGCCGCCGGTGCGGACCTCGGCGGCGGCCACCGCGCGGCGGACCTCCTCGAGCACCTCGACCGCCCGGCCCTGGGCGTCGTCGCCGCGGGCGCCGAGCACCACGGCGAACTCCTCGCCGCCGATCCGGAACAGCCGGGCGCGGGGGTCGACCTCGGCCAGGCGCCGGCTCATGGTGCCCGCCGCCACGCGCAGCACCTCGTCGCCGACCAGGTGCCCGTGGACGTCGTTGACCACCTTGAAGTGGTCGAGGTCGAGCAGCGCCAGGCACGTGGGGCCGCCGTCGGTGGCGACCTCGGCGAGCGCGTCCTCGAAGGCGAGCCGGTTGCCGATGCCGGTGAGGACGTCCTGGCGGGCCAGGTGACGGGCGTGCCGGCTGTCCTCGCGGGCCAGGTCGCGCTCGGCCTCCGCCCGCTCCCGCAGCACGTCCGCGGCGGCCATGGACGCGGTGTTGCGGAGCCGGACGTCGCGGCTGCGCCCGGAGTGGCGGACGTACTCCTGCAGGGCGCTCATCGCCTCGCGGTACCGGCCGAGCGCCTCCAGGCAGTCCGCGACCAGGTACCAGGAGGTCAGCTGGAACGCCGTGGTGATGACGCCCTCGCCGGCGACGACCTCCTGCAGCGGGGCCAGCGCCTCCTCGTGCCGGCCGAGAGCGACGAGCAGCTCCCCGACCAGGGCCTGGCAGCGGACCACGTGGTCGGGCTCGCCCAGGGCGGACGTGAGCCGCAGCGCGGTGCTCGCCAGGTCCAGGGCGCCCTCGAGGTCCCCGCGCAGCTGGGCGGCCCGGGCGGCGGCGTAGGTGGCGTGGCGGCTGTTGGACACGACCGGGTCCCGCCCGGCGGCCGCGAGACCGGCCTCGGTCGCGGTGCGGGCCCAGCGCTCGACGTCGCCGACCAGGCCCGGGCGGCGCTCGTCGGGGGCGGGCTCGACGCCGTCCGGGCGGGACAGCCACAGCCCGGCCACCGTCACGGCGGTGGAGTGGATCTGCTCCAGCTGCTCGGGGTCGCCGAGCTCGAGGGAGTCCGGCAGCGCGGCCGTGAGCAGCGACAGCGCCCGCTCCGCCTCCCCGAGGTCCAGGAGGATCTCCGCGAGGCCGATCCGCACGGCGACGCGCACCACGGCCGAGCGGCCGGGGTCGGCGCCGGGGTCGCCGTCGAGGATGTCCAGCGCCTGGGTGAGGGTGCTGACCTGCTGCTCGATCCGGCCCTCGAAGCCCTCCCAGATCGCCCGGCCGTTGAGGACGAGGGCCGCGAGCAGCGGGTCCGAGCGGGGGTCGACGATCTCGGCGGCCTGCTGCAGGTCCGCCAGGGCCTTGGGCTCGTTGCGGTAGTGCCGCTGGGCGGAGCGGGCGTAGATGAACCAGGCGCGCCAGTGCCGCAGGTCCACGCCGGGGTCGACGTCCGCGGCGGCGTGGCCGTCGCGGTCCGCGCGCTCCAGCCGCTGGAGCGTGCGGGTCATGAGCTCGTCGGCGGCCAGCGGGTCGTCCGCCAGCAGCGACCGGGCGCGCGACTCGGCCTCCGTCAGCCCCTGGACGTCGAGCAGCCCCGGCCGGGCCGGGCCCGCGGTCGGGTCCGGCGCGCCCCCGGTGCTCACCCGCCCCGGACCGCCCCGGGATCAGCCATCCTGGGCGGCCCAGGCGCGGTAGGTGTCCACCTGGGCGTCCAGGGCGGCCTCGAGGGCGGGCAGCACGGCCTTCTCGATCTTGCCGCCGATGAGCGGCACCTTGGCGGTCACCTGGCCGCTGACGACCTCGACGGCGCCGGTGCCGTCCGGGCGGACGACCGTGGTCGAGGTCGCGCCCACGGGCGCACCCTCGACGACGAGGCGGACCTCGCCGTGGCGCGACCCGGCGGCGTCGGCCTCGGCCTGCCACGTGGTGGTCTCGACCAGCGTGATGGTCTGCCCGGTGAGCTTCCGCGCGAAGTCGGGGAAGCGGTCGGTGGGCATGGTGCGGCGCACGACCGTCGTGAGGCCGTCCACCTGCACGTCGTGCTCGACGGCGCCGGTGCGGCGGCACAGCGCCTCGAGGTAGCCGGCGTCGCACCTCGCCCGGACGACCTGCTGCGGGGCGACCGGCCAGCGGAGCGTCTGCTGCATGTCCACGTCCGGCACCGTAATGCAGCGGGGGCCGCCGGTCAGCCTGGAGCCGTGGCCGGGGTCGGGCGGCAGGTCTACGGTCGGCGCCATGGTGGACCGACGAGCGACGCTGCTCACCGAGGCCGGGGCCGTGGCCGCCGACCGCGGCTGCTCCGAGGGCGACCGGCTGCTCGTGGCCGGCTACTTCGCGGACGTGTCCGACGCGGACCTGCTGCCGCGGGACCCCACCGACGTGGCCGGCGCGGTGCTGGCCCACCGCCGCCTCGCCGAGCACCGCCCGCCGGGGCACACGCGGGTCCGGGTGCTCACCCCGACCGTGGCCGACGACGGCTGGACCACCCCGCACACCGTCGTGCAGGTGGTCACCGACGACATGCCGTTCCTCGTGGACTCCGTCGTCAACGAGCTGAGCCGCGCCGGGCGCGGCATCCACCTGGTCGTGCACCCGCAGGTCGTCGTGCGGCGCGACCGCGCCGGCGCGCTGCTGGAGGTCCTCCAGGTGACGCACGGCGAGACCGACCCCGACGAGGTGGACAGCTCGGTCCTCGTCGAGTCGTGGATCCACGTCGAGGTCGACCGGAGCACCCCGGCGGACGGCACCGGCGCGCCGGACGGGCAGGGCGACGAGGGGGCCGAGGCCGCGGACGGCGGCCCCGAGGCGGACGCGGCGCTGGGACGTGCGCTGCAGGACGTGCTCGCCGACGTCCGTGCCGCCGTCGAGGACTGGCCGGCCATGCAGGCCCGTGCCCGGGCCGTGGCCGAGGACGTCGAGGCGCTGCCCCGGCGGCTGCCGGAGGGCGCCCTCGACCCGGGCGACGCCGCCGAGGCGGCGCGGCTGCTGCGCTGGCTCGCCGACGAGCACTTCACCTTCCTCGGCTACCGGGAGTACGCGCTGCGGCCGGGGGCGACGCCGGACACCGCGGTGCTGGAGTCCCTGCCCGGCACCGGCCTCGGCGTGGCGCGCGACGCGGGCACCGAGCCCACCGTCAACCGGCTGAGCGCCGACGTCACCGCCCACGCCCGCCGCCACGACGTCCTCGTCCTCACCAAGGCCAACAGCCGTGCCACCGTCCACCGCTCGACGTACCTGGACTACGTCGGGGTCAAGGTCTACGACGAGACCGGCGAGGTGGTGGGGGAGCGGCGCTTCCTCGGCCTGCTGAGCTCCGCGGCGTACACCCAGAGCGTCGCCTCGGTGCCCGTCGTGGACCGCAAGGTCGCCGCGGTGCTCGCCACCAGCGGGTTCGGCCCGCGCAGCCACTCCGGCAAGGACCTGCTGACGATCCTCGAGACCTACCCGCGCGACGAGCTCTTCGCCGCCGACGTGGAGACCCTCACCCGGATCAGCCTCGGCGTGCTCCAGCTGCAGGAGCGGCGCCGCACCCGGCTGTTCGTCCGCCACGACGCCTTCGGTCGCTACGTGTCCTGCCTGGTCTACCTGCCGCGAGACCGGTACACCACGAAGGTCCGCCTGGTCATGCAGGAGCTGCTGCTCGAGGCCTTCGGCGGCACCGCGGTCGAGCACTCCGCGCGGGTGTCGGAGTCGGTGCTCGCGCGGCTGCACTTCGTCGTCCGCCTGGCCACCCGCGGGGTGCGCGCCGACGTCGACCTGGCCGCGGTCGAGCAGCGCCTCGTCGAGGCCACCCGGACGTGGGAGGAGGACCTCGCCGACGGCCTCGCCGCCCGGCTGGGCGAGGCGGAGTCGGTGCGGATGAGCCGGCGCTGGGCCGGAGCGCTGCCCGAGGCCTACAAGGAGGACGTCGCCCCCCGGGTCGCGGTCGGCGACCTGGTCCGGCTGGAGGCGCTCGAGGCGGGCCGCGGCGCGTCGCCCGACCTGGACCTGCTGCTCTACACCCCGGTCGGCACCCCGGCCCGGCACTCGCGGCTGAAGATCTTCCGCAGTGAGCCGCTCGGGCTGTCGGAGGTGCTGCCGTTCTTCGACCACCTCGGCGTCGAGGTCGTCGACCAGCGGCCGTACCACCTCCTCAGCGAGCCGGCCGGGGCCGACGGGCACGCCGGCGGGACCGCGCCGGTGCCGGTGGACCACTGGGTGTACGACTTCGGCCTGCGCCTGCCCTCGGTCGCGGTGCAGCCGGGCACCACGACCGACCCGGCGCGCCTGGCCCGGCGGTTCACCGACGCCTTCGTGTCCGGCTGGACCGGCACGAGCGAGTCCGACCGCTTCGACCGGCTCGTCCTGCGCGCCGGCCTGACGTGGCGCCAGGTGGTCGTGCTGCGGACCTACTGCCGCTACCTGCGCCAGACCGGGACCACGTTCTCCGAGGAGTACATGGCCGGCGTGCTGGGGGCCAACCCCGAGGTGGCCCGCCTGCTCGTCGCGGTGTTCGAGACCCGCTTCGCCCCCGACCGCTTCGCCCAGGCCGAGGGCCAGCGCCCGTCGCCGGCCCGCCTGGGCGCCGGCGAGCGCGCCGTCGCCGCCGTCGCCCGGGCGCTGGAGGACGTCGACAACCTCACCCACGACCGGATCCTCCGCGCGCTGCTGGCCACGGTCGCCGCCACCCAGCGGACGAACTTCTACGCCGACGGCCCCGGCGGCCGGCCCAACCCCACGGTCGCGGTCAAGCTCGACCCCCGCCAGGTCCCGGACCTCCCCGAGCCCCGCCCGGCGCACGAGGTGTGGGTCTGCGGGCCCGACGTCGAGGGCGTGCACCTGCGCTTCGGCGCCGTCGCGCGGGGCGGGCTGCGCTGGTCGGACCGCCACGAGGACTTCCGGACCGAGATCCTCGGCCTGGTCAAGGCGCAGCAGGTGAAGAACGTCGTCATCGTCCCCACCGGCGCCAAGGGCGGGTTCGTCGGCAAGCGGCTGCCCGACCCGGCCGTCGACCGCGACGCCTGGTACGCCGCCGGGACCGAGTGCTACCGGACCTTCGTGCGGGCGCTGCTCGACGTCACCGACGACCGCGACCTGTCCACCGGTACCGACCCCGCCCCGGTCGTCCCGCCGCGCGACGTGGTCCGCCACGACGGGGACGACTCCTACCTGGTCGTCGCCGCCGACAAGGGCACGGCCGCGTTCTCCGACGTCGCCAACGCCATCTCGCTCGAGCGCGGGTTCTGGCTCGGCGACGCGTTCGCCTCCGGCGGGTCCAAGGGCTACGACCACAAGGCGATGGGCATCACCGCGCGCGGGGCGTGGGAGTCGGTCCGGTTCCACTTCGACGAGCTCGGCGCCGACGTGGACACCGACCCGTTCACCGTGGTCGGCGTCGGCGACATGAGCGGAGACGTGTTCGGCAACGGGATGCTGCTGAGCCGCGCGATCAGGCTCGTCGTCGCCTTCGACCACCGGCACGTCTTCATCGACCCCGACCCGGACCCGGCGACCTCCTACGAGGAGCGGGAGCGGCTCTTCCGGCTGCCGCGCAGCTCGTGGGCGGACTACGACACCGCGCTGCTGTCCGAGGGCGGCGGCGTCCACAGCCGGGCGGCCAAGGCCATCACGCTGCCGGCGAAGGCCGCGGCCGCGGTCGGCCTGCCCGAGGAGGAGGTGACGCTGACCCCGACCGAGGTCATCCGGGCCGCGCTCACCGCCCCGGTCGACCTGCTGTGGAACGGCGGGATCGGCACCTACGTCAAGGCGTCCTCGGAGACCCACGCCCAGGTCGGCGACAAGGCCAACGACGCGCTGCGCGTGGACGGGCGCGACCTGCGCTGCCGGGTGGTCGGCGAGGGCGGCAACCTGGGCCTCACCCAGCGCGGCCGGATCGAGGCGTCGCTCGCGGGCGTGCGGGTCAACACCGACGCCATCGACAACTCCGCCGGCGTCGACACCAGCGACCACGAGGTCAACATCAAGATCCTGCTCGACCGGGTGGTGGCCGAGGGCGACCTCACCGGCCGCCAGCGCGACGCCCTGCTCGTCGACATGACCGACGACGTGGCCGCCGCGGTGCTGCGCCACAACGTCGACGGCAACGTCCAGCTCGGCAACGCCCGCCACCAGGCGGCAGAGATGCTGCCCGTCCACCGGCGGCTGGTCGGCTGGCTCGCCGGCACCGGCGCGCTGGACCCGGCGCTGGAGGCGCTGCCCGACGACACGGTCTGGGACGAGCGCGCCGCCGCCGACCGCGGCCTGGTCTCGCCCGAGCTCGCGGTCGTGTCCGCCTACGGCAAGCTCGTCCTCACCCGGCAGCTGCTGGAGTCGACGGTGCCCGACGAGCCCTGGAGCCAGGGCTACCTCGTCGACTACTTCCCGCACCGGCTGCGCGAGACCTACCCCCGGCAGGTGCTCGCCCACCCGCTGCGCCGCGAGATCGTCGCGACGTCGCTGACCAACGCCATCCTCAACTCGTCCGGGACGACGTTCGTGTTCCGGCTCGGGGAGGAGCTGAGCGCCAGCGCCGACCGGGCGGTGCGGGCCTGGGCGGTGGCGCGCGAGGTGTTCGGCCAGGCGGAGTGGCACCAGGCCGTCGACCAGCACGCCGCCCACCTGCCCACCCCGGTGCGGCTGGAGCTGCTGCTGGCCTTCCGCCGGCTGCTCGACCGGGCCTGCCGGTGGTTGCTGCAGAACAGGCCGGACCCGCTGGACGTCGAGGCGGAGACCGCCCGACTGGCCCCGGTGGTGCAGGGGCTGCGCGGCCGGCTCGCGGAGTGGGTCACGGGCGTCGAGGGCCGGCAGGTCGTCGAGCGGTCCGAGGCGCTGCGCGCCCTCGGCGTCCCGGACGCGCTCGCCGACCGGGCGGCCGGCTTCCTCGAGGAGTTCTGCCTGCTCGACGTCGCGGAGATCTCGCTGCGCGAGGACGAGGACCCGGCCGACGTCGTCGCGGTGTACTTCGCGCTGTCCGACCGGTACGCCGTGGACGGGGTGCTCAGCCGGATCACCGAGCTGCCCCGCACCGACCGCTGGCAGGCGCTGGCCCGCGCAGCCCTGCGCTACGACCTGTACGCCGCGCTCGAGGAGCTCACGACCGTGGTGGTGCGGACCTCGCACGAGCACGACGCGGTCGCCCGGATCTCGGAGTGGGAGTCGGCGAACACCGCGGCCCTGGACCGGGCCCGCCTGGTCCTCGACGAGGTGCAGCGGCTGCCCGGGCGCGACCTGGCGCCGCTGTCGGTGGCGCTGCGCACGCTGCGCAGCGTGGTGAAGTCCGGCTCCGCGGACGACGCCCGGTGAGCGGCGACGTGCACGGGGCCGCCCGGGTGACCCCGCGTGGTCGTGCCGCGGCCGGCCACGGCACCCTGGGGCGGTGACCACCATCACCGACATCGTCCGGCGCCACGCCGACGTCGCCGAGCCCGACGTGGAGTGGCTGCGCACCCTGGTGGGGGACTGGCAGCTCGTCTCCGACCTGTGCTTCGCCGACCTCGTGCTGTGGGTCCGCGACCGGTCCGGGGGCTGGTCCGCCGTCGCCCACGCCCGCCCGAGCACGTGGGCGACCGTCTACTACGACGACGTCGTGGGCAGCGTCGCCCGACCCGGGCTCACCCAGCGCCTGGACTGCGCCGCGCAGGGCACCGCCGTCCCGGTGGACGTGCCGCTCGCGGAGGACGGCCAGCCCCTGGACGACGCCGACCAGCAGTGGCAGGTCGACCTGTTCCCGGTGCGCCGGCGCGACAAGGCCGGCCTCACCGACGTCATCGGCGTCGTGGTCCGCAGCACCGACCCGAGCTCCACCCGCACCCCCGGCCGGCTGGAGCTGGTGTACCGCGAGAGCGGGTCGCACCTGCTCGGCATGCTCGCCGAGGGCAGCTACCCCTACGGCTCCACCCCGACCGGTCCCCGCCGTGGGGCTCCCCGCGTCGGCGACGGCCTGCTGAGGATGGACGCCGACGGCGTGGTCACCTACGCCTCGCCCAACGCCGTGTCGGCGTTCCGGCGGGTCGGCGTGGTCACGGTGAGCGGGCGCTCCCTGGCCGAGGTCGTCACCGCGAGCCTGCAGGAGCGCGACCCGGTCGACGAGGCGCTGCCGCTCGTCGTCATGGGCCGCGCGCCGTGGCGCTGCGACCTGGAGATGCGCGGGTCGGTGCTGTCGCTGCGGGCCGTCCCGCTCATGCGCGGCTCCGGCGCGGTGCCCGAGCGGGTCGGCGCGCTCGTCCTGGTCCGCGACGTCACCGAGGTCCGGCGCTCCGAGCGGGCGCTCATGACCAAGGAGGCGACCATCCGGGAGATCCACCACCGGGTGAAGAACAACCTCCAGACCGTGTCCGCCCTGCTGCGGCTACAGGCCCGGCGCACCTCCAGCGACGAGGCCCGCAGCGAGCTGCAGGAGGCCGGGCGCCGGATCGCCGCGATCGCCGGGGTCTACGACACCCTCGCCCACGAGATCGACGAGTCGGTGCCGTTCGACTCCGTCGTCGACACCGGGCTCCGCAACGCCCTCGACCTGGCCACCGCCGACGGCCGGGTGCGCCTGGTGCGGGAGGGCAGCTTCGGCCGGGTGCAGGCCGCCGACGCGACCCCGCTCGTCCTCGTGCTCAACGAGCTCGTGAGCAACGCGGCCGAGCACGGGTTCCCGGCCGGCGCGGTCGAGGGGACCACGCGCGGCACGATCACCGTCAACGCCCAGCGCGAGGGGTCCCGGCTGGTCGTCCACGTCGACGACGACGGGCAGGGGATGGACGGGCACCACACCCACGGCCTGGGCACCCGGATCGTCGACAACCTCGTCCGGACCGAGCTCAACGGCTCGTTCGTCCGGGGCACCCGGCCCGAGGGCGGGACCCGGGCGACCATCGAGGTCGTCCTGCGCTGAAACGCTCGTGTCTGCCGAGAGCGCCGCGGGGACGACGACGGAGGGCGCCCCACCCGCAGGTGGGACGCCCTCCGTGAGGTGCTGGTGCGGGCTGCTCAGCCGGCGCGGCGGGCGCGGGCGGCGCGGCGCTTGAGGGCGCGTCGCTCGTCCTCGCTCATGCCGCCCCAGACGCCCGAGTCCTGGCCGGACTCGATGGCCCACTTGAGGCAGGTGTCCACCACGTCGCAGCGGCGGCACACCGCCTTGGCCTCCTCGATCTGGAGGATCGCGGGGCCGGTGTTGCCGATCGGGAAGAACAGCTCCGGGTCCTCGTCGAGGCACGCAGCACGGTCACGCCAGTCCATGGTTCTCTCCACTTCGCGTCAACGCACGGGGGGCCGTGCGAGTTTCACGTCGGTCGGGCCCCGCGTCAGGAGGACGCCCGGGCACAGCGGCAAGGGGGTGCCACCATCCGTCGCTCGGCGCGGGCTGTCGTGCCCCGCGCCTTCCTGGTACTAAGAAACCACCTCGTGAAGGGCTTCACAACACCCGCGGCGCAGTTAGTTGTGCCAACTGCGTCACAAGCCTGTAACCCCGCCGTCGTCTGCCCGTGATGTGACTGACTCTGTAGTGACTCCTACCCGTGACAGCAGGAACCAAACCTCGCCGCACCACCCGGGGCGTCGGTGGTCGTCTGCTTGTGGTAAGAGCGCGCTCCCACGGCTTGTTCCCGGGTGCCCTCGGGCTCGGCCGTGGCCCGCCGGGACGCTGGCACCGAGGGTCGGTGGCTAGCGTGGGGGCATGGACGAGGCCCCCGCACAGCCCGGTCCCCGGCCCTCGCGGGCACGCACCGGACGGCTGCTCGCGGCGGGCGTCGCCGGCGTCGAGGCCCTCGTCGCCGCCGGGGGAGCCGTCACAGCTCTGCTGGCCGGGGTGCAGGGCGGCTCGCTCGTCCTGGCCGCCGCCGTCGGCGGGGTGGCGGCCGGTGCCGCCTACCTGCTGCTCGAGGCGGCCCGCGGCTTCCTGCGCGGCCGGCGGTGGCCGACCGGCATCTTCCTCACCGTGCAGGTCCTGGTCGCGCTGGTCGCGCTGAGCCTGGGCGGGCGGGCGCTGCTCACCTTCGCCGACAACCCCGGGATCGGCGTCGTGACCGTCGTCGCGCTGGCGCTGGCGGTCGCCGGGCTGGTCGCGGTGTCGATGCTCGCGACCGACCGGGCGGGCGCCGCCGACGCCGAGGAGCCGCCCCCGGTGTTCTGAGGGCGGTCGTCGCGGGAGGTCGTGGCAGGCGGTCGGGTCCGGGTCAGGCGGACGGGTCGGGCTTGGACATCTCGGCGCGGAGCCGGGCGAGGGTCTTGCTCAGCAGCCGTGACACGTGCATCTGGCTGAGCCCGACCTCCTCGGCGATCTGCGCCTGCGACATCCCGCGCACGAACCGCAGCGCGATGATGCGGCGCTCGCGCGGGGCGAGCTTGGCCAGCACGGGGCGCAGCGTGGCACGGGTGAGGACCTCGTCGAGCGCGACGTCCTCCTCGCCGAGGGACTCGCTGACGCCGTTGTCGACGTCGAGCGGCACCGTGCTCAGCGAGTACGCGCTCTCGAGCACCTCCAGGACGGTGTCGGTGTCGAGCCCCGCCAGGTGCGCGACCTCCTCGACGGTGGGCGTGCGGCCGAGCTGGTGGGTGAGCGTCTCGCGGGCCTGGGTGACGGCGACCTGGAACTCCTGCACCCGGCGGGGGAGCCGGACGCTGCCCGCACGGTCGCGGAAGTACCGGCGGATCTCCCCGGTGACGGTGGGCACGGCGTACCCGGCGAACGGCACCCCGCGACCGGGCTCGAAGCGGTCCACGGCCTTGATGAGCCCGATGGTGCCCACCTGCACGACGTCGTCGTGGGGCTCGCCGCGACCGTGGAAGCGGCGGGCGATGTGGTGGACGAGCGGCAGGTGGCTGGTGACGACCGCGTCGCGCAGGGCGGCGCGGGAGGGGTCGCCCTCGGGGGTCTCGGCGAGGCGCTGGAGCAGCTTCTCCGACTCGGTCCGGTCCGCCACGGACGGGGTGGGGAGCGCGTGGTGCTCGATCTCGTCCGGGTGGGGCTCGTCGGCGGGCGCGGGGTCGCTCGGGGCAGGGCCTGCGGGAGGCGCGGGTGCGTCGGCGGCCGACCCGTCGGTGCCCTCGGTCTCGACGGCCGCTGCCGGCGCCGGGACGTCGAGGGCGGTCTCGTCGACGGCCGTCCTCATCGCCGGGGGGCGACCGCCCGCGGTACGGGCGGGCACGTCAGGCCGCTCTGGCACGTGAGTGGGCGAGCGATATCCACGAGCCGCCGGCCTCGACACCGCTGCTGACGTCGCCGGCCAGCGCCTCGAGGACGGCCCAGGCGTAGCTGGTCTCGACGGGGAGGGCGGGGTTGGGGCCCTGCACCCGGACGGCGAGGGCGTCGTCGGACACCCGGAACGTGGCGCGCAGCCGGACCGCGGTGCTGGGGGTGGTGGAACGGGCGGCGGGGAGCACGAGCGTGCAGGCCTCGTCGACAGCGATGCGCAGGTCCTCGATCTCGTCCAGCGTGAGGTCGAGGCGGGCACCGAGGCCGGCGCACGCCGTCCGGACGACCCCGAGGTAGGCGGGGTCGGCGGGCAGCTCGATCTCGACGACGTCCGGACCGAGCTGGTCGACGGAGAGCGGGGTGTCGCTGCGGTCGACGTGTCCGTCGCGCTGGTGGGGCGCGGAGGGCGCGGACGTCATGGGGTGGGACCTCTCGTTCGGGTGCTGCTGACGGTATCGGGCCGGGGGAGCGCGCTGGGCGCGGTTGTCGTAGGTCGGTCGTCCGCCATACCCGTTCAGGGGGTCCCCACCCGGAACGGTGCCGCCCGGCTCCCACCTGGTCACTGCGGGTAGGCGATCTGGACACGCGTGACCTCGCCGCGGTCGACCGCGAGCCCCCGCCCCGGACGGTGCTCGCGCTGCACCGGACCACCCCGGACGCCGAGGACGTCGCGCAGGTCGGTGCGCCCGGGGGAGAGGACGAGGCCCCGCCCGACCTGCCGCGCCAGGGCGGGCAGCCCGCGGAAGCCGTCGGCCAACCACGCCGTCGACCCGGCCACGACCACGGTCGCCCCGACCGTGAGCAGGGGCTGCAGCGGTCCTCCGCCTGTCGTGAGCCACTGCTCGAGCGCCGCCAGGTCGTCGGCCGGACTGCGGTCGACGTCGTCGAGCAGCAGGAGGTCGGCGGGCGCGGCGGGTCTGTCGGCTGTGGCCGCCCTGTCGGGCGGGGTGGGTTCCTGCAGCGTCCCGACGCCCATGGCCGCAGCCGATGAGGCGTCACCTGGGTGGGCGACCCGCAGCCTTGCGGCAGCCGCCTGCACTGCGACCGACCCCAGTGCGGTGGTGCGCCCGCTCCTTGCCGGGCCCGCGACGACGACGAGCCCGCCGCGACCGAGGTCCAGCCACCAGGGCCCACCCGAGGGGGTCGCGCCCAGCGCGACCACCAGGCCCCGCGCGGTCGGCAGCGTCGACAGGGCCAGCGAGGCAGGCAGAGCCCGCGGGAGCCAGCCGGGCGCCGGACCGGAGGGCTGGGAGGGCGAGCCAGGGTCGAGGACCTGCGCCTCGACGGCGGGCACAGGCGTCCCGGCGTCCAGCCCGGCGTCGCTGGCCAGGGTGTCGAGGCCGACGACGTGGCAGCGGCCGGTGTGGTGCGGCAGGACGGGTGCCTCCGACGGGACCCCGGCGAGCATCGCGTCGCCACGGTCGACGGTCCGGTGCACCAGCCGTGCGCGGGCACCCGCCGCCAGGCGCGACGCCGCCAGGGCCCGGCCGCCGGCGAGGACGAGGCCGACACCGTCCCGGTGGCCCGAGCGGACGAGGCGCAGCAGGAGGTCGGCGGCCTCGGGGTCCGCGCCGGGGTCGAGCAGCTCGTCCACGTCGTCGACGAGCAGGAGCACCCGGCACGCGGCCACCTGGTCATCTGCGCCATGTCCCTCCCCGCCGCCGATGGCAGCCCCACCCGGAGGTGAGGACGCCAGGGCGACGAGGACGTCGACGGTGTGGTCGTCCAGCCCGTCGCCCCCGCGCAGGCACATCACCGGGATGCCGGCACCGGCTGCCGCCCGGGCGGTCGTCAGCAGGGTCGTCGACCGCCCGCTCCGGCTGCTCCCGAGCACGAGCAGCGGCCCGTCGAGGACCGGTCGCCACCGCACCAGCGCCCGGGCCTGCGACCACGGCAGGTCTGCCACGGCCAGGACGAGGCCGTCCCCGCCGTCGTCCTGCGCGCCGACGGCTGTGCCGGGTCCGTCGCGGTCCTCCCGGAGGGGCGCGTCCACGACGACGGGGTCCTCGGCCTCGAGGCGGGCAGGCAGCGGGGGCAGCCACGGGCCCACCGCCGGGCGGGCGCCGGTGAGCCGCGCCGCCTCCGCCACGGCGTCGACGACGGCCTTGGCCCCTCCGGGCCCGTCCGGCGACGGTGCTGTGACGGGCGGCCGGGCCGGCGGTCGGGTGAGGACCGGCGCGGCCGTGCTCCATCCGTCGACCGGCAGCACGCTGGTGCGGGGTGGCTGGGCACCGGCCCCCGTCCAGGCGGTCTGCACCGTCGCCTCGATGCCCGCGCCGACGACCACGGCCCGGCCGGGTGCCGTCGGAGGGAGCCACGCGGCGTCGGGCCGGTCCACCACGTCACGCGACTCGGCGACGTCCTGCACCCGCAGGGCGATGCGGAGCCCGGCGTTCGCGCGGATGTCCGTGGACACCACCCCGCCCGGCCGCTGGGTGGCCAGCACGAGGTGGATGCCGAGGGAGCGGCCGGTCGCTGCCAGCCGCACGAACTGGTCGAGGACGTCGGGTGCGTCGTCGGCCAGGACGCGGAACTCGTCGACCACGACGAGCAGCCGCGGCAGCGCCGGGCCCGCGACCCCGACTGCTCGGCGGTACCCGGTGACATCCCGCGCGCCTGCGCCAGAGAGGAGGCGCTCGCGGCGCCGCACCTCGGCACGCAGCGAGTGCAGGACCCGGCTCGTCGTGCCCCCGTCCAGGTCGGTGAGGAGCCCGACGCAGTGCGGCAGCCCGGAGAGGTCGTCGAAGGTGGCACCACCCTTGTAGTCCACGAGCAGGACGGCGAGCCGGTCCGGCGGCTGCGTCGCCGCCATGGCCAGGACCCACGACCGCAGCAGCTCCGACTTGCCCGCCCCGGTCGTGCCGGCCACCAGGGCGTGCGGACCCGCCGTGGTGAGGTCGACGACCACCGGCCCCGCCGGGCCGACACCGAGAGGTACCGGCAGCCCGTCGGGCGGCTCTGCCCACCGACGGGCGGTCGCGGCCGGGGCGAGGTCCACCAGGTCGGCGAGGGAGACGGTGCCGGGCAGCGCGCCGTCCGGGCCGGGACCGGCCGGGCGCAGCGGGGCCAGCGCCCGGGCCAGCCGGAGCGCCCACACCGGCCCTGCCCGGTCCAGGACCGCCGTCTCCCGGGCGCCGTCCGCGGGCCGCAGCAGGACGCCCTCCACGCCGTCGGGACTGGCGGGGTGCACGACGAGCGCGCACGTCCGTGGGAGCGAGTCCGTGCTGCGGGCGACCACGAGCACGTGGACGCCGACGGTGCCCGCCGCCGACAGCCGCTGGAGCCTGGCGTCGTCCACCGTGCCGTCCGGGTCGTCGACCAGGACCAGCACGGCGGCCGGCTGCCCGGTCCCGTCCGTGGCGTCGCCCGCGGACGACGGTCGGGTGACCGCCGCCCGCGCGGTGACGGTCCGGAGCGCACGGTCGAGCGCGGCGGCCGGGTCCGGCAGCCCGGCGCCGGCTGAGGTCGTGTCCTCGTCCTGGTCGTGGGGGAGCAGGCCCAGCCAGCGCCACCGGTCGCGCGCCGCGCCGCTCACGACCGGGACCACGGTGAGGGACGTGGGCGGGAGCAGCGCCACGAGCTGCCCGACGACCGAGCGCGCGCACGACGGGTCGTCGTCGGGCTCGACGACGCCGACGGGGCCCTCCCGCAGGTCGAGGACGACGAGGTCGTCCTCGGTGCGGACCGTGACGGAACCGCCCGCCGGGTCTGTCACCCGCACCCGGTGGGCGAGCGAGGCGTGCCCGGGGTCGTCGCCCGGCACGCAGTGGCCCAGCCGCACGCGCAGGGCGTCGGCGTCGCGGTGGTGGCGCTCCCAGAGGCGACCGCCGACGTCCACGCACTGCTCGAGCAGGACGGTCGCGTCGGGCACGGCCTGCCGCTGCGCCCGCGCGAGGGCGTCGGCGGCGGCGCGGGCCGCAGCGTGCACCTCGGCGACGGCACGGGCGTGCTCCTTCCGTCCCAGGCGGCCCTCGCGGCGGGCGTCCCGACGCGACGTCCACCACGACCCGGCCACCAGCAGCGGACCCAGCGCGGCGAGGACCAGGTACACGGCCGAGCCGGTCCACCAGGCCAGGCCGGTGGCCGCGAGAGCCGGGAGGACCACGGCCAGCAGCGGGAACGTCGACGTCCGTCCCTGCCGGGCGGCGGCAGGCAGACGCAGCTCGGGCGCCCGCTCGACCGACCGGGTGCGCGGGGGCGGCCTGACGGGGACCGTGCCGTCGCCCGGCCCGTCCGGCAGAGGACGTGCTCCGCAAGGGCGTGTGCTCGGCCGCAGCACGAACCGGCCGGCCCCGGCACGCCACTCCTGCTCCAGCGCGACGTGCGAGGAGACTCCGGCACCGCCCGTGCCGTTGGTCGAGCCGTTGTCCTGCACCTGCACGCCTGCCGGGGTGACCGTGAGGACGCAGTGCTCGCGCGACAGGCGCGGGTCGGTGAGCCTGACCTCGCACGTCGCGGACCGCCCCAGCCGCAGCCGACCACGGGCGAGGGGGACGACCGTGCCCGCGTCCGGCCCGGCCACCACGGCCAGCTCGAGCAGGTGCTGGGCGACGGGTCGGCCCGGCGGCGGGCTGCCGAGGCGGAGGACGGCCCCGTCGAGCAGCGGGGCGTGCCCCACCTCGGACGTGCCGTCGACGACGACGCCCGAGACGGAGACGTCAGGTGCGGCGCCCGGCCCGCCGAGCGACAGCGGGGGCGGGAGCAGGTCGAGCACCGCAGGCAGACGGGTGCCCCGCGGGCACGTGACCAGGACGTCGAGGACAGCGGGCGCCTCCGCGCCCGCCCCGACGACCGTCCACCGCAGCCTCACCGCGCCCCCCTCCCGTGCCCACCACCGTCGAGGACACGCTGCCCGTCCGCGGGTGCACGGCGGTGGTCACGGACCGGAGGCTGTGGACGCCGGAGCGTCGTCCACAGGTGGCCCGTCCGGCTCTAGCACCGCCGGTCTCGGAGTTCGTATGGTGCGAGCGCCGGCGGCAGGGGTCCGCGGGCGACCGAGGGGGGTGGCGTGGACGCGGTGACGGCGGTCGTCGGCGAGGCGCGCGAGCTCATCCGCCGACGCAACCTGGACCCCGACCGGGACCCGGGCGGCATGCGCCGTCTGGTCGAGGACCTGGTCGCCGACTACGACGAGCGCTCGCTGTCGGGCACCCTCGCGCCCGTCCTCGACGCGTCGTCCACGGTCAAGCAGGTGCTCGACGCGGTCGTCGGCTTCGGTCCCCTCCAGCCCTACCTCGACGACCCCGAGGTCGAGGAGGTGTGGATCAACGAGCCGGGCAAGGTGTTCGTCGCCCGGCAGGGGATCTCCGAGCTCACCACCACCATCCTCACCGACGCCGCGGTGCGCGACCTCGTCGAGCGCATGCTCAAGACGAGCGGGCGACGGGTGGACCTCTCGAGCCCGTTCGTCGACGCGACGCTGCCGGACGGCTCCCGGCTACACGTGGTCATCCCCGACATCACGCGGCGCCACTGGGCCGTCAAGACAGCCCACTCTTAGAAGTACCCTGCAGGGGTGACGAGGGTTGGCATCTACTGCCGCATCTCCGCCGACCGCACAGGTGCAGGGCTGGGGGTCTCCCGACAGCGACAGGACTGCGAGCAGCTCGTCGAGCAGCGCGGCTGGCCGGTCGTCGCCGTGTACGAGGACAACGACATCTCGGCCTACAGCGGCAGGACAAGACCGGGGTACCAAGCCCTCTTGAACGACATTCAGACCGGTCAACTCGACGCGGTCGTCGCCTGGCACACCGACCGACTGCACCGCTCGCCCTCCGAGCTCGAGGCCTACATCGAGGCGTGTGATCGGCAGAATGTCGCGACGCTCACTGTGCGAGCCGGCGACCTCGACCTGTCTACGGCGGCAGGGCGAATGGTCGCCCGAATGCTCGGTGCGGCAGCGCGCCACGAGAGCGAGCAGAAGTCTGAACGCGTCCGGAGGGCCCGGCTGCAGGAGGCACAGGCCGGCAAGGTTCAGGGCCAGCTTGGCTACGGGTACCGGCGCAACCTGGACGGCAGCTTCGCCGTCGATGACGTGCAAGCCGCTGTGGTGCGCGAGATCAGCGATCGCATCCTGCGCGGCGACAGCCTGGCTGGCATTGCTCAATCCCTCAATGAGCGCCAGGTCCCCACCCCCAGCGGTCGCACGGGCACATGGCGGGGACCCAACCTTCGGTCCATGATCACCGCAGCTCGCTACTGCGGCTGGCGGGAGCACACGCCGACGCCGGGTCGTGGCGAGCGCAGCCGCGGTCGAGGGACCGGCGAACTCGTCGCGCCGGGGACCTGGCCCGCCATCTTGGACCGCGAGACGACCGAGAGACTGAGGGCTTTGCTCGGAGACCCGGCACGCAGGACGGGAGGGCGTCCTGGGCGCTCCACCTACCTGCTGTCTGCCGCGCTGGCGCGATGTGGTCGATGCCGGGCGCCCCTCACCGGCCACGTTGACTCCGCTCGCGGCACGCGCCGGTACGTCTGTTCGAAGCAGCCGGGCCTGGCCCGATGCGGTCGTCTGACGATCAATGCAGACGCACTCGACGGACTCGTCGTCGCAGCTGTCATTGAGGCGCTGGCAGGTGACGTGGCCTTCGAGCCTGATCCGGTCCCGCCCGTGGACGAGGGGGCCGCCGGAGTGAGAGCGCAGCTCGAGGAGTTGGCCGCCCTCTATGCGGCTGGCTCCATCCGCGCCGCCGAGTGGCTCACCGCGAGGAACGCCCTCGCCCAACGCCTCGAGAGTATCGAGGCGCGCTACGCGACGACGGCCCGCAACAGGCTTCTACGAGATGTCCCAAGGACCGTGGACGAGTTCACCGGGCATTGGGCTGCCCTCACGCTGCAGCAGCAGCGGTCGCTCTTGACCGGGTTGCTGCAATCCGTGGTTGTGCACCCGTCGACGCACGGCGGCAACCGGGTCGACGCGGCCCGCGTCGAGATCGTCTGGCTGAGCTAGTTCCATGCGACGTGATGTCCCGCGCGAGCGAGCGACATCGCGCCGGCCAGAAGATCCAGGACGCGGGCGCGGGCGGCTCGGTCCTCGATCCGAGCAGGCAGCCCCTGGGCTGCCCGGGTGCGTCGCACCAGCTCGACGGCGGCGTCGTGGTCGACGGCTACCCACCTACACCCGCCTGCGGCATCTGCGATCGGGACGTTGCGGAAGCTCGCGTTTGCCTCAAGGCAAGCCGGCGCGTGCTCATTGCTGCTGCCCATGGCTGGCCTCCAGACGCGGTGGTGACGGCCGGCGCGCCGTCTCTTCACGCAAGGGGGCAGGCGAGCCCTGGCGGTCGTCTGACCCGCCCCCTGTCCGGAGGTGCTCGACCACCGCCCCTATATGTCGCCGCGTCCGGCTGCGATGGCCCTAGACACTGTGACGGGCCGTGGCTCTGTCTCCCTTGCAAAGTCGCGACCGCGGCCACCACGGTTTAGCCGGTGTAGCGCTGGGCCCAGACGTCTCGCCGAACTCCTTCACAGGCTGGGCAGGTCTTGTCTCTGGCGTAGCGGCGGGCGCCTGCGGGGGCATGGGCCGAGTCCAAGCAGTTGGTCACGAACCTTGCTGTCGGTCCGTTCAGTGGGACCGCGTACGCCGCGTCCCGCGGCTCGCCGTCGCGGCGGACGGCGTCCTTGATGACCTGGGCGGCGAGCAGGGTGCCGGCCAGGACCGACATGAACCCCACGGAGAACTGAGCGGCACCGCCGTCTGAGGGTCGAAGCCGTGCCAGGAGGGCGTCACCGACCTGGCCGCAGCCTCCCGTACGGCCCCAGTGCCGGACCTGATGAGGATCGGTGCCGACCGCTGCGGCGTGGGCCGCGATGGCGTCGTCGTCCATCTCGGCGACCTGTGCCCATATTTCGCTGTCAGGCGTCCGTTCGTGGGGAGGGTTGAAGCAGCGCAGGCATGCGGTCCCGTGGTTGGGGTCGACACGCAGCATCTCCAGTCGGAGTCCGGCGGTGGAGGCCTGGACCGCAGACGCCGGGTACTTGTCCTGGAGCGCCGCGCGCGCTTCCGGTGTGTCGACTGCGCTCACCAGGTTCGTGCGCGGGCCGACGAGCGTCTCGGCGACGTCGTGGAGTGGTTCGACCACCAGGCCGTGGTGTCCGCTGAGCCGGCGGGCGGCGACGTGGGCTTTTGGCTGTCCCAGATCGCTGCGATGGAAGGGCAGACAGCGGTTTAGGTTAGTGTCGTCCACGCCTTGAGGGTCGGCGTCGGCTGCTCGGACCGTCCCGGCCGCGGGCTGGTAGGCCCACAGTGTCTGCAGGAGTGCGGAACCCACTGCCCCGACTCCGGCGAGCACGTGGTCGAGGTGCACTGCTGGCTCACCTCGGTAGGCAACGGCGTCCCTCGGCAGGTTCGACGGGTCCTGCTCCAGCGACCACGCGTCGAGGGCGGCGGTCGACAGCTCGTGGCCGCGGACCCGGGCGTACATGTACGCCTGGCCGGCGGCCAGACAGGCGGCGACGTACGGGCCGAAGGGGTTCCTGCTGTTCAGGTCGAGCGGGAGGTCGCCGTCGGGTTGTGCGGTGACGGCTCCCGCCCATCCGGCCGCCGAGACGTGAAGGACATTGCTTGCGCTCCGCACAGCGACCGTGCCGCCGATCTGGAGGACGAGGTCAGGACGCTCGACCGCGTCCCAGTCGTTCATAACAGGCGCGGCCTCGACCCCGAAAGCGTCGGCCGCTGCCTTCAGGGCGGCGACCAGGGAATGCCCGCCGTCGGGGGAGCTGGGGTCGATGCCTGGTAGTAGAGGCGCATCGATGGTCTCGAGGCGGACGTTCGCTATGAGCTCTCGCGTGCTCCTGGTCAGGAGGGCGACGAGCAGCCACAGCAGGTGCTGGAGGCCCGCCTGGCCAGCGAGATCCGGGTCTACATCGATGACTACGTGGATGGGCCGAGACGCCGGAGCACGCTCCTCGTCCACGCCCGGAATGGGGAGGAGGTGCCTCCACTGGGGGTCGGGTTCGGCCGGGGCGTCCAAGTCGTGCTCCTGTGGTCGAGGGCTGACGGAATGGTTGTGATGACCGATTCGGCCGGCACTCTCTGCCATCCGCTCGTGGTCCGGAGATGGACGCCGCAGTCGGAGATGTCCGGGCGTTCGGTGCCGTGGAAGGGGACCACGATGGACAGGGACCCGGGGCGCTGGCTGTAGGCGCGTTCGTCGTCGGTGCCGGAGTGCTCAACCCAATCGTCGCCGTGGGAGTGGACCTGTGCGACGCGCGTCATTCGCCGGGTGCGCAGGTGCTGCCCCGCCCGGCTAATGGCCTCTGCCGGAACGACGTAGTTCCCACGCCTCAGGAGGGCGTCGGGGACGACCACCGTCGTCGCGATGTAGACCTCGGCATCGCCGGCCGAGCCGGGGTATCCGTTCTCGTCGACGCGAAAGCCGTCGAGGTAGGCGATGCGCTCAACACCGGGCTGATGCTGTTCGAACAGGCCGAGAAGGTCCTGCCAGACAGCATCAGGGACGCGGACTGTGGTGCTCATGCGGCGTCGGCTGTGCGCGACGGCCCGGCGTAGGCAGCGCTCTGGAGTGCCCTGTGGATGCGGGTGAGGGTCGCGTCGAGGCGGTCCTTGCCTGGCCGCCAGGCCTGTCCTGCCGCGGGTGTGTGCCCGCTGCGGTAGTAGCCCAGGTTGTAGGAGAAGCAGATGAGCTGGTCGGGGTGGTCCGTGAACGGGTACTCGTCGTGGAGGGCGAACTGGAAGCCGGGACCGGGCCCGGGGGGTGCGCCGGGGGAGCCGAGGAGCAGGGGGAATGCAGGGGTGCCGAGTCGGGCCCGCCGCCAGTGCCCGTCTTGGCGCTCCACGAAGGTGGCCGACACCGGCCAGGTGTCGTAGCAGGAGGCATCGAGCCGCACGGTGTAGGTGTCGTCCCGACCGCTCGTCAGAGGGCGTGCAGGAAGATGGACCAGGGCGACGAGGGGGTCGTCGGTGACCTCGTAGGCCCAGCCCGAAGCGTCGCTTACGCGGGGGGAGTGCTGGAAGAAGTCGGCCAGGTGCGCGCTCAACAGCGCCGCTGCCACCTGGGGGTCGACCGGGCTCGGGTCAGGCACGGGCGCCGCCGGTGTCGCGGGCGAACGTCCAGACCAGGTCGCTGCACTGCCCGGCGGCGTACTCCCTCAGGTGCAGCTCGCTGTACTGCCGGACATCCTCGCCGGTCGCCAGGCAGGTGAGACGGTCCTCCGATTTTTGCGTGACCCCCAGCGCCCGGTACACGGCGTCAACGACCTTGGACAGCTTTTCGCCCGGGCCGCTGCTGACGCGTAGCGGCGGACCACCGGCGTCCTCGTTGTACACCTGCACCACGAGGTGGCCCGGTGGAGTCGGCTTCCCCTTCCCTTCGGCCGCGGTGCCTGCCTCTTCTGTGCGTGCGTCAGGTGCCGGCATGGCAGCCCTCCTGTGCTCGATGTCGTCAGCCAATCCAACAACGTCACCGACAGTACCATGCTGTCCATCACCCCTAGGGTGATGAACAGTCATCGAGCCAGGCGGAGTGTCGCGCAGTTGTCACCCGGCCAAGCAGCCGTATGGTTCCCGATGACATGTTCATCAGCCCATGGGTGATAGGAAGCAGTCGCGTGGACCGGTCGTACCTCGACGAAGAGCTGCGACGCGTCGCTACCGACCCAACCAGCCGTCCCGAAGGATGGAGTGACTCTGAGATCGCCGACTTCCGGCTGCTTGTGCAGTGCGCCCGCGCGGCCCGTGTCCACACGGACCTACGGAACACACGCCTGCTCGGCATCGAGCCAAGTGGGCCAGACGACCCTGACCGAGCGCAGGCGACCTTGACGTCGGGGCGTGTCATCGGCCTGACGTTCAAGGGCGACGGGAGCGCGGGTGCCGTGCTCTTCAATCTCGGGGACTACGAAGAGACGGGCACAGCGCGATGAGCACAGCCGGACACGACCCGCTGCCGATCGCGCCCGTGCCGGTGGGGGAGATCTTGGAGCGGGAGCTCCAAGCGAGAGGGTGGACGCAAGCCGACTTTGCGGTGGTGCTGGACCGCCCCACCCAATTCGTCTCAGAGATCATCAATGGCAAGAAAGAGATCACCCGGGACTCAGCCGCCCAGCTTGGTGCCGCCCTTGGGCACACCGCCGAATATTGGCTCAACCACCAAGATCAACACCTGCTTGTTGAGCAGTCACGGAACCCACAGACGCAGGTGAGGCTAGACGAGGTGCGACGCCGCGCCCGCTTGAACGACAAAGGCCCGATACAACTGCTCAAACGACGCGGATTCCTGACCGGTAGTTCCCTCGAAGAGCTGGAGGCCGAGGTCATGGATCTCTTCGAGCTCGACTCCCTAGAGGATGAACCAGACATCGCTGCGGCTGCCAGACGGGCCAACCCGCGTGAGGATCTAAGCGGGCTTCAACGCGTTTGGGTGGCATGCGTTCGCAAGAGGGCGCGCCAGGCGCTGCCGCAGGCCCAATATTCGGAATCGGCCCTGCTGGCACTTGCTGAGTCGCTGGCCAAAAAGCTTAAGTCCGCGGAAGACTTCAGGGACCTTGAGGAACAATTCAGCGAGGTTGGAGTCCGATTGGTGTATGTCGAGGCATTTCCAGGAGCCAAGATCGACGGCTGTGCAATGTTTGTCGGAGGCGTTCCAGTCATTGGCCTGTCAGGTCGGGGAAAAAGGCTGGACAAGGTGCTCTTCACCTTGCTTCACGAAGTCGCCCACCTCTTACTGCGGCACGTCGACGCGGATCGGCTCATCGTCGAATCCCTTGACGGCGAGAACGGCTCGCAGAGCGACCAGGAGCAGGAAGCGAACAGCAAGGCAGGGCACCTTTGCTTCTCGAACGGCTTTCCTGCCGCCCCGCCCCGAATAAGCGCATCATGGGTGAACGAGGTGGCTGTTGCGCTGGGCGTGGCGCACATCGTAGTAGTCGGACAGCTCCAGCACCGCGGACGTCTTGACTGGAGGACGTCGCTTGTTAAGGACGCCCCATCCGTGAACAGCGCCTTGCAAGCATGGAAGTGAGAGTGCTCCACCGGCGTCCAATAATATGGTGCACGAGTCCCGGCGAAATTGAGAGGGCTCTGTTGATCGCCATCGAGGGGGTATCCATGGTCGGAAGTCGCCGGTCTCAAGCAGGCTCCTGGCGATGCAATTGGCCCAGTTGGCGGAACCATAGGGCCGGGTCCTCAACAGTCCCCTCGTAGGCTCGGCGCGTTCTCAGCAGGCGCGGGGCATGAGCGAGGAGAGGATTGCTGTCCTCAGCGCCGTGGTGGCCATCCTGGCCGTCCTGCTGACACAGCGGAGCAGCGGCCGGATCGACGCCGCTGACCGGCTCGCGGAGCGCCACGCGACGCTGTCACGTCGACGTCGCCTGGTGGCTCCAGGTCCGACGGCTCGTCGCCTCGGTCACCCGGTAGCCCCGGCCGGTAGGCCGTTCGCGGCAGGTGCGCCAGGTAGACAGTCGTCGGTACACGGGGCACGTGGATCGCAAACGTTCGTTTCTGGGACACGGAACGCAGGGCGTTCGGCGGCGGGTGAACGGCCAGGTCGGCCGTTCCCAGAACTGCCGTCCGTTATCAACGTGTCGTACCAGTTGGGCGGGGACGGTTTCGTTACCTTGCGGTTGTGGGTGAGCTGCTGGGGTACGCGAGGGTGTCGACGGCGGAGCAGAGCGCCGACCTTCAGGTCGATGAGCTGACCGCGGCGGGCTGCTACCGGGTGTGGACCGATCACGCGTCGGGGACGCTGGAGCGGCGCCCGAAGCTGGACGAGGTCCTGGATCGGCTACGGCCGGGCGACACCCTGGTGGTGTGGCGCCTGGACCGGCTGGGCCGGTCCCTGCGGCACCTGATCGACACCGTGAACGGCCTGGACGAGCGGCAGGTCGGGTTCCGGTCCCTGCGGGAGGACATCGACACCACGACCGCCGGCGGGCGCCTGGTGTTCCACCTGTTCGGGAGCCTGGCCCAGTTCGAGCGGGAGATCATCCGTGACCGCACCGTCGCGGGGCTGGCCGCGGCGCGGGCTCGTGGCCGTTTGGGGGGCCGGCCGAGCAAGTTGTCGGAGGAGCAGCGGCGGCAGGCCCGGCGGATGTACGACGCGCGGGAGCTGACGGTGGAGCAGATCGGGGGAGTGCTCGGGGTGAGCCGAACCTCGATCTACCGCGCGCTGCAGCGCGACGACGCCACCACGGCGGCCGCGAAATCGCCGACCGCGGCGGGGCGAGCGGTGAAGTCCGCGCCGGAGTCCGTGGCGGAGTCCAAGCCGAGGCGGAAGGCATCTACGAAGGCGTCGACGTCTCGGCGGGGGGCGACGGCGTGAGTGGGTCAGAGGTGCTGCCAGCCGGGTACGGGGACCTGCTGGCGCAGGTCAAGGCGGAGGTCCGCACCTCACGGGTGCGGGCGGTCAGGGCCGCGAACACCGAGCTGGTGGGCCTGTACTGGCGCCTGGGTCGGCTGGTCCTCGCCCGGCAGCAGGCCGATGGGTGGGGCAGCAAGGTCATCGAGCGGCTGGCCGCGGACCTGCGGGCGGAGTTCCCCGGCATGCGGGGTCTGTCGCGCAGCAACTTCTTCTACATGCGCTCCTTCGCCGCCGCTTGGCCGCAGGAGGCAATCGTCCAACAGGCTGTTGGACGATTGCCGTGGGGACACGTGACGGTGCTGCTGGACAAGCTCGACGACGTCGAGCAGCGGGACTGGTATGCCGCGGCCACGGTCGAGCACGGCTGGTCCCGCACCGTCCTGGCCCACCAGATCACGTCCGGGTTGCAGCAGCGCAGCGGTGCGGCGCCGTCGAACTTCGCCGACCGGTTGCCCGCGGTTGACAGCGACCTGGCCCAGCAGATGCTGCGCGACCCGTACGTGTTCGACTTCCTGGACCTGACCGAGCGGGCGGGGGAGCGGGAGGTCGAGGCCGCGCTGATGGACCGGTTGCAGGCCTTCCTGCTCGAGCTCGGCCACGGGTTCGCGTTCGTGGGCCGGCAGTGGCACTTCGAGGTCGACGGCGACGATTTCTACATCGACCTGCTGTTCTTCAACTGGGTGCAGTCCCGCTTCGTCGTCGTGGAGCTGAAGACCGGGAAGTTCGTGCCCGAGCACGCCGGGAAGCTCGGGTTCTACGTCGCCTGGGTCGAGGACAACCTCCGGCGCCGCGACCAGCACGCGGAGACGGTCGGGATCCTGTTGTGCGGGGACCGCAACGAACGGGTGGTGCGGTACTCCCTGGCCGGGGCCACCGCCCCGATGGCGGTGGCCGGCTACGACGCCCTTCCTCCCGCGGTTCGAGATGTCGTTCCCAGCACCGACGAGCTGGCCGACGCCCTGGCCGATGCACCGGGATTCGCCCTGCCCGGGGGCGACGTCGCCGCCGCCGGCGTGCAGCACGAGCACTGAGGCCCGGGCTTTCGCAGAAGTCGGGTAGGAGACACGCCAGCCGTTCACTGTTTCGGACCGACTTGTGAGTCACGGCACGCTTGAGTCCAACGGGGCACCTCTGTCTCACCGAGGCCGTCTCAGAACCTTGGTCTTGCGACAGTACTGTCGCCGTGCGGCATGCTGCCGCGGTGACCTTGTCGCAGAGTCCACCGGCCGCAGGTATGGGCACTGCCGCCTCCAGCCGCCGTTGTGCTCTCACCTGGCTCGTGGTGCTGCTGGCCGTCGTCGTGCCACTTGGGTCGGTCGCCGCGCTCGCCCCGCAGGTGATAGCCACAGGAAACGTCTCGCACTGGCCCTGGGAGGAGCACGGTGTGTGGGGCTGGTGGCTGGTCCCGGCCGGGTTGTGGCTGGCGGTCGTGCCCGCTGCGGCCCGCGGTCGCCCGTTGCGGCTTGACTGGCTGACTGGCCTGCTCTTGCTGTTGGCCGCGGGGACGACGCTGGCGCTGCTCTACAACCCCTAGGTCCGCCGACCACCCGGTCGCCTTTGCGGTGCGGCGATCTCGGCCTCTAGTGGCGGGTCAGATCGGCGGCGGAAGAGGTAGACGGCGCCGTCGACGTGGTCGGGTAGGACGAGGCGGCTGAGGGTGAGGTCGTGCTGCACGTTCTCTGCGCGGTGTCGGCGTCTGGTTCCCGGCGGCGAAGGCGCGGCGGCTGGTCAGCAGGATGTAGGAGTCCACGCTGGGGGAGTCGAACACGTGCTTCTCGAAGGTGTTGCCGGGGGGCGGCCACGAGCAGCGACGACCTCGGGTGCGTGGGTCCGCAGCGCCTGTCGCGCGTCCAGCCGCTCGATGTCGCCGCCGAACTGGATGGCGTGGTCCCAGCTAGAATCGCCGGTGGCGGTGATGGGGACACCTTCCTTGCGGAGGAACCGTGACAGCGTGCCATCCCCGGCGGGCGACCTCCAGGCAGGACCGGCCGTCGACGAGTCGGGCAATCGCCTTCACGAGCCGCCGCGAGTAGAAGCAGTAGACGCCCTGCTGCATGACCAGGGCAGCAGCAGCCGTCGTTGGCTCAGAAGAGGTCACACCGCCCGCAACAGGACCATCGAGACAGGTTTGCGTCGCAGCCCCCGCTCGAACAGCAGCGTCGCGGGGGAGGAGGTGCTCCGCTACCTCGGTGTCGTCAGCGGCCTGCTCGTCGTCGTGGTTGAGATGTTCATGCTCCGCGACGCCATGCGGGACCGGCGCACGTCGCTGGGTAGCGCGGTACAGACGCCGCTGGCGGTGCCCGGTGCGGACCACGGCCTCGCCACCGTCACGTCCATGTCCACGCCCCGCGTATGACGACAGCTCTGGCCTTGGTCACGACTTCGGCCACGGCACACCCACGGGCCGGCGGCAACACGCACGGGCCGGGCGGATTCAGCCGGCGGTCGCTCGTGGGCGTCGGCGTCGCCGGCGGCCTGGTATGAGCCCGTCCGCCCTCGTCGTCCTGCTCGGCGCGATCGCGCTGGGCCGGACCGTGTTCGGCGTCCTACTGGTGCTGGCCTACGGGCTCGGCATGGCCGGTGTGCTGACTGCGTTGGGTCTGCTTCTCGTCCACGGGCGCGCCCGGCTCGAACGTCTCGCCCCCGCCGCAGGCCGGGCACCGCGCTCGGCACCGTCCGTCGCCTGCTCCCGACGTTCACTGCCGTTCTCGTGGTCCTCGTCGGCGGCGGCCTAATGGTGCGGAGCCTTTGCCATAAGGTTTCACCCCGCCACGGCCGCCGGTCTGCTGCCCGTCGCCGTCCTGTCCGCGGGCTGCGTGACACGCCCTGAACTGGTGCGGCGCGGTCGACCTGGGGTGGGGGTCTCGGTGACATCAGGTGGACGACCGACACCTTGTGCGCCTTGATTCTCGAAGCGGCCAACCACGGCCAAGGTGGCTTCACACCTCAAACCCGTCGCGCAGTTGCTCGTCGCCCTCGGTGCCACCCGCAGCCACTCCCGCCCCCACGTGTCCAACCACAACCCCTACAGCCAGGCGCCGCCGTCGCCTATTGCCTATCGGCTGACGGCGGTGCCCAGGACGGTCGGAGCGACGGGCGGCAGGTTCGGCCAGACCATCGCGGTGCGCACCGCGGTGACGTCGAAGCCGGCGGCCGTGACGGCGCCTGAGGTGTCGCGCCGGACCGAGCACCCCCCGGCGGCGCGTCCCCAGAACGGCTGGAGCAGCTGCTGGAGCCGGCCGACCCAGTGCTCTGCAGGGGCGGCAACGTGCTCGAGTAGGAGCAGCCGTCCACCGGGGACCAGGACCCGCCGCAGTTCCGCGAGCGCCCTGGGCGGCTGCGCGACTGAGCAGAGCACACAGGCACAGAGCACCGCGTTGATCGAGCCGTCGGCCAGCGGCAGGGCATGGGCGTCGGCCGAGAGCAGCGTCACCGGCACCGGGCAGGCCGTCACCCGCCCGTGGGCCAGGGCGCGCATCGAGGGGTCGGGCTCGACGGCGACCACCGACGTCACGGCGGCGGGCAGGTGGGCCAGGTCGTGGCCGGGTCCGAGACCAAGGATAAGCAGCCGACCGCTCGCGTCGGCCAGCACCGACGCGCGCAGCTGGCCGAAGCCGCCGCGTTCCCCGGCCGCGGCGACTAGCCGGTAGACCTGAGCGAAGACCGGGTGGGCGTGCTCGCGCTCACGGCTCATCCCCCAGTGTCGGGTCAGGTCGGGCGACCGGCGATCGGATGACCGCGTGCAGTGCCAGTGGCCTCGTCTGGCCCCCCGGCTCGCTGCAGAACGCATGGGCCGAGGCGCGGTCGGTCTGGCACGCATGGCACGTGCCGTGGGTCAGGGGGCGTTGCTTCCTTTGGCTCGTACCCGCCGGGGCGTCGACGAGGGCCCCCACCTGCGTCGGGCCAGAAGCAGCTATCAGGAGACCGTGGTGACCGCCACGGGGGCACTGCCGCGGCCTGAGGGGTCCAGCCGGGCGGTGCGCTGCAGGCGTCGGCTGCCGGTGAAGCTGAGGACGACGACGAAGACGAGGGCCCCGGTGAGGACGATGGTGGTGCCGGAGGGCACGTCGAGGTGGTAGCTCAGGTTCATTCCCACGAGGCCGCAGGCTGCGCCGATACCGCTGGACAGCCACAGCATCGTCGCGAACCGGTTGGTGAGCATCCGTGCGACAACGGCGGGTATGACGAGCGTCGCCGCGACGAGCGTGACCCCGATGACGGTGAGGGTGGCGAGGATCGCGAGCGACAAGACGAGCATCAGGAGGGCGTCGGTCCGGGCGACCTTGACCCCGCTGACGTCGGCGACCTCGGGGTCGAAGGTCGCGAAGAGCAAGGCCCGGTAGTTGGTGATGACGACGATCACGGTGAAGACGGTGATGCCGGCGAGGGCGAGGACGTCTGAGGTGGCGACGCCGATGATGGAGCCGAACAGGGCGGCGTCGAAGCTGGGGCCCTTGTTGCCGAAGATGGTGAGCAGAGCGACGCCGAGGGCGAAGCTGGCGGTGGTGATGACGCCGATGGCGGCGTCGGCGCCGATGCGTCGGCTGCGGGTGACCCGGTTGATGGCTAGCGCTGAGGCCAGGCCCCAGACGCCGGCGCCGAGGTAGTAGTTGAGGCTGATGACGGAGCTGGCGGCGAAGCCGCCGAAGATGGCGTGGGACAGGCCGTGGCCGATGTAGCTCATGCCGCGCAGGGTGATGTAGACCCCGATGAGGCCGCAGAGCCCACCGGCGAGGGTGGCGACGATGACGCCCTTGACGAAGAACTCGTAGCCAAACGGGTCGAGGAACGCCTGGATCATGCGGAGGCTCTTCCCGATGCCCGGCCTGATGTCCGGCTGAGGTGTCCGGCTTCCTCGAAGCGGTCCAGGACGAAGGGGATGCCCAGGTGCTCGAGGACCTCCATGGGGGCGCCGTAGGTCAGTTCGAGCACGGCGGGGCTCATGACTTCCTGGGGGGTGCCGGAGGCGATGATCGCGCCGTGGAGGGCAACCAGGCGCGGCAGGTGCGCGGCGACGCCGTTGAGGTCGTGCGTGGTGAGCAGGATCGCGACACCTTCGGCGTTCAGCTCGCCGAGCAGGTGCAGGACGTCGTGGCGGGAGTTGACGTCCACGCCGGTGGTGGGCTCGTCCATGAGGAGCAGCTTGGGGCGGCGGAGCAGGGCCCGGGCGATGAACATCCGCTGCTGCTGCCCCCCGGACAGCTCGCGGATGTGCCGGGAGGCCAACTGGCCGATGCCGAGCCGGTCCAGAATCTGGTGGATCTCGTGGCGCTCCGCCTTGGTGGGCCACGGCCAGGTTCGGGTGGTCCGGGCCATCAATACGCACTCGAAGACCGTGACCGGGAAGTTCCAGTTCACCGTCTCCAGCTGAGGGACGTAGGCCACGGCCAGGCCCGGCTGTCGGGTGACCGTCCCCCGCTGGGGGGTGCTGGTGCCGAGCAGCAGCCGGAGCAGGGAGGTCTTGCCCGACCCGGAGGGCCCGACGACGCCAATGAAGTCGTCCGCGGCGATGGACAAGTTGATCTCGTCGAGCACGACCGCCCCGTCGTAGCCGAAGCTCGCCCCGGCCAGCGTGACCAGGGCGCCGCGGGGGGCGTCGAGAACGGTCACTGCGGGTACGTCGCGTCGTCCGGGACCGCCGGTGCGGTGTCGAGGGCGGCGAGCTCCGTCGCTTCCCCGCCGAGACCGTTGATCATGGTGACGTAGTCGTAGCGCATGAGACCGAGCCAGGAGTGCTCGGGGTCGCCGGGCTCACCGGGAAGGTCGTCGTCGCGCAGGGTGTCCTCGTAGCGGGCGCCTGTCGCGTTGCCCACCTCTTCCAGGACGGCGGAGGGGAACACCTCGGAGCCGAAGATCACGGGGACCTCCTCGGCCTCGATCTGGTCGATGAGGCCCGCTACCTCCCGCGGGGTGGGGTCCTCGAAGTTCTCGGGCTGGATCGCCCCGATCACCGTCCAGTCGTAGGTCTTGGCGAAGTAGGCATAGGCGTCGTGGTAGGTCAGCAGCTCCTTCCCGCCCTCGGGGATGCTCTCCTGGTCCGCGCGCAGCGCGTCGGACAGCTCCGTGGCCTGGGCCTCGAACGCCGTGAAGTTCTCCGCGTAGGTCGCCTCGCCGTCCGGGTCGGCCTCGGTGAGGGTGTCCCGGATGACCTCGGCGTACCTGATGGCCCAGGTCGGGTCGGTCCACAGGTGCGGGTTCGGCTTGCCGTCCTCCTCAGGGAAGGAGAAGTCGTAGATGTACTCCTCCTCCGGCAGGACCTCCGTGCCGATCTCGACCAGGACGGCGTCGTCCTTCATGTTGGCCTCGGCGAGGTCCTTCGTCGGCTCCTCCAGCTGCAGCCCGTTGATGAACACCACGTCCGCGTCCGACAGGACGGCCGCGGCGCTGGGGGGTGGGTCGAAGGTGTGAGAGTTCGTGCCCTCCGGGACGAGCCCGTTGATCTGCGCCCGGTCACCGGCCACCGCCGCCGTGATCGAGGTGATCGGGGCGACCGTCGTCACGACTTGCAGCGCCTTCGCCGAGCCATCGGCGCCGTCGTCGGTCGAGCCGTCGCCGGACGTGGAGTCGGTCGCACCGCCACCGCACGCCGCGAGAAGTACGACGAGCACACCGGCGGTCATCACCGGCAGATGGGTCTTGGGAGTCACGCGCAGAGCATAGGCACGAGGTCGGCCTTGTTGCGCTCCGGTCGCAACTAGCCCCATCCGCGACGGCTCGGGGACGTCCCCGGGCGGAGGAGGGAGACTACGAGGGTGGTGGATTCGGGAACCAACCCGCAGCCGGGCGTGCAGCCGAACCTGGAGCCGGGCATGCCGGGCGGGGTGACAGACGCGGAGCCCGGAGGCGGCATCAACGCGGGGACGGTGGGGGAATCGGACGTGGTGGCGCAGATCGGGGTGCTGTTGCGTGCTCGGGGGGAGCGGATGACGCGGCCCCGGCGACGGGTGGTCCAGGCCCTGGCCGGTCACGCGGGACATGTCCACGCCGAGGAGGTGGTTCGCCTGGTCGCCGCGAGCGATCCGACGGTGCACCGGGCCAGCGTCTACCGCACCCTGGAGGCGCTGACCCAGCGCGGCGTCGTCCAGCACGTCCACGTCGGCCACGGCAACACCGCCTACCACCTGCTCCGGCCCGAAGGCGCCCACCTGCACGCCTCCTGCACGCGGTGCGGTGCGGTGACTGACCTACCCCCGGACATGCTCCGTTCCGTGGCGGCGCGGTTGTCCCGTCAGCACGGCTTCACCCTGGACCCTACCCACGTCGCCCTTTCCGGCACCTGCCGGGCCTGCCTCAGCGCGGGCCACCGCGCGGGCCACAGCGCGGGCCACAGCGCGGGCCACAGCACGAGCCACAGCACGAGCCACAGCACGGGCCAGTGAAGGCCTCAGCCTGACCGACAACACAGACCCCTAGTACCGCTGCGGACCGGGATTGGGTGGAGGTGCCATCGGGCGAGGATCAGGTCCAAAGACTTGGGCTACCCATCCACCCAGGCCCCGTCCCCTCAGTCGGTCCCAGCTGGCGACCGGGTGTCCGGAAACGGTCGGCGGTCTCAGGGAGTCGTCGCAACAGTTGGACGATCGGGGTCTGACAGTAGGCGGTTCATCGCGTCGGCCGGGGTGTCCCAGCCCAGGGTCTTCCGGGGCCGGCCGTTGAGCTCTGCGGCGACCGCGGCCAGGTGCTCGGCCGGGTGCCGCGACAGGTCGGTGCCCTTGGGGAAGTACTGCCCCAGCAGCCCGTTTGTGTTCTCGTTCGAGCCGCGCTGCCAGGGGCTGTGCGGGTCGCAGAAGTAGATGGCCATGTCGGTGGCCAGGGTGATGTCGGCGTGGCGGGCCAGCTCGGTGCCGCGGTCCCAGGTCAGCGACCGGCGCAGGTGGCCCGGCAGGGTCTGGATCGTCGCGGCGAGCGCGGCGGCGACCGTGGGGGCGTCGTGGGCCCCGGGCAGGTGGACCAGCAGGACGTAGCGGGTGGCCCGCTCGACCAGGGTCGCGATCGCCGAGCGGCAGTTCGAGCCGAGGATGAGGTCACCTTCCCAGTGGCCGGGGACGGCGGCCTCGGCGGCCTCGGCGGGCCGCTCGCTGATGCTGACGGCGCCGGGGACCTTTGACCAGGACCCGAGGGCGGCCACGGTGCGGGGGCGGCGCTCCGCGCGCCCGGCGCGGAGCTGTCGGTGCAGGTCAGCGCGCAGGTGCCCGCGGCCCTGCACGAACAGGGACTGGTAGATCGTCTCCGGCGACACCCGCATCTCCTCCCGGTCCGGGTAGGCGCGCACCAGCGAGGTACTGATCTGCTGCGGGCTCCACCGCAGGTCCATCTTCGGGCTCACGTGGCGCTCAGCTCGGCCCCGACCAGCGGGTCGTCGAGCTTGGCGACCTTCGGGCGACGGGCCCGGGCCGCGGCCCGCTGGTGCGCGGCGTAGGGGGCGTAGGCGCGGCTGGCCCGGGCTGTCGGGCGGGGCCGGCCGGGGCCAGCGCTAGGGGCGCCGCCGCGGCTGAGCTCCCGGCTGATCGTGGACGGCGCCCGCCCCAGCGCCGCGGCGATGCCGCGGACCCCGTGCCCGGCCAGGTGCAGGTCTGCGATGCGCAGCCGCTCCTGCAGGCTCAGGAAGCGTCCGCTGACCTCCCTCGGCGCCGCCGGGACCCGCCCGCCCGCTGCCCGCCGCCACCGGTAGCCCTGGGCCCTGTCCACCCCGGCAGCCTCACAGGCCGCCGTACACGTCGTACCCCGCCGCACCTGCTCCCAGAACCGCTCCTGACGCTGCAGCTGCTCGTGCTTCCACCTCGACACCGACAACACCCCTCACCTCGGGTGTTGCGACGACCCCCTGTTCCCGCCGGCCGCCTTCGGGACGGTGACCGAGGCTGGATTGTCGCTGAACCAGTGGGGGCCGACGTCCTGCACGAACTGCCCGCCTCAATCGGTCCTTCGGTAGGAGGTTCACACCCGCGTTTGCGGGTGATTCCAGCAGGACCTCAATGAGACGAGGACCGACAGCTTGTCATGATGCCCCGCAGCTCCCGGCCGAACGCCGAGGTCCCCCCGGAGGGGGTCGTGGAATTATACGCCGGGGCTGTCAGGCGAGGCGCTCGAGCATCTGCTGCATCTCGCCGATCTCGTTGGCCTGGTCGGACTTGATCTTCTCCGCCAGTGTCTTGACCTCGTCGTCGGTGCCGCGCTTGACCTCCTCGTCCGCCATCATCAGCGCGGACGCATGGTGCGGGATCATCATCTGCAGGAACGTGACGTCGGGGGTGGCGGAGGACTCGAGCATCGCCATGTCGGCGGCCATATCCATCGTCATGGTCATGCCCATCATGTCGTGGCTCATGGCCATCATGTCCGACGGCGGTGTGGTGCCGTACTCCGTGGTCGAAATCTCCGTCATCTGGGCGATCTCGGCGGTCTGGGTGTCGATGATCCGCTGGGCGAGGGCCTTGACCTCGGGGTCCTGTACCCGCTCGACGGCGATCTGCGCCATCTCGGACGCGGACTGGTGGTGCGGGACCATCGCGGTGAGGAACTGGGCGTCCACGGGCACGGACGCCTCGGATGATTCCATCGCCATGGGCGCCTCGGACGGCTCCATCGCCATAGGGGTCCCGGTGGATTCCATGGTCATGTTGGATGTGGCTGCCGCGGTCGCGCCAGCGTTGTCGTCGCTGCCGCCGCAGGCGGTCAGGGTGAGCGCGAGAGCCGCGACGGCGGCGGTAGTGGCGACCCGGGGGCGCAGAGCGGAGGAAAAAGACACGGTAGGGCTCCAGACGGGTAGTTGAAGGTCAGATCATGCTTACCCCGAGCGGGCTCGCTGATACACGCGGGCGACTTGTGGCTTGAGTCACCTGGGCGGGGCGGGACCCCGGAAGAGCGTTACCGAACCAGCGGGGGACACGGCAGCCGTGGGGGACCGTCTCTCCGGCGTGAGTTCTGCGGTACCGGTGTCGGAGGCCGAGGTGCGGACCGGGGTGCAGGGTGGAAGGGGGCGGTCCGGAAACCGCCGCGGCACCGGCCGCGGCGGCGTCCGCCCTGCTCGACCGACTCACATTGGTCTCAACCTCCGCTGAAGGTGGAGAGGAGGTCCGCCCAGGCCTGCTCGCAGGCGGCGGCAAGCCTCCGCGCACACCCTGCACGATCGGCGGGTCGAAGCACTCGCGCGCGGAAGAGGGTGATCTGCCCGTCCACCAGGTGGAAGAGACCTACGTACTTGGTTGTCGTACTGCAATCCGGAGGCGTCGACAGCTGCCACCTGAACGGCCAACTCACGACCAGGGGCTCAGGAGCACCCCGGACATGAGACCCAGCAGCAGGCTCGCAGCTGCGGCCAGGAGGGCCGCCACCTCGGCGAACGGCCTCGGTGCCGGTGCGGTGGCGTGCGGGTCGGTGCGGGCCACGACGGGCGCGAGCCAGCGCAGGTAGTAGAAGAGGCTGAGGAGGGTGTTGACGAGGACGGCGACCGCCAGCCAGGGCAGGCCGCCGTCCCAGGCGGCGCTGGCGGTGGTCAGCTTGCCGACGAAGACCGCTGTCGGGGGCGTCCCGACCAGCCCGAGCAGGCTCACCAGCAGTGCGCCGGCGAGCCAGGGCCGGTGCCGGCCGAGGCCTCGGTATTCGGCGAGCGTCCGGCGCTCCGGCAGCGCGGCCACCACGGCGAAGGCGGCGAGGTTGGTGACGGCGTAGGCGGCCAGGTACAGCAGCAACGAGGGCAGGGCAAGGTCGCTGCGGCCCGCCACGGCGACGGGCACCAGCAGGTACCCGACCTGGCTCACGGTCGACCAGCCCAGCAGCCGACGCGGGTCGGTCTGGGCGAAGGCGGCGAGGTTGCCCAGCGTCATGCCGAGCACGGCCACACCAGCGACGAGCAGACCGGTGCCAGCGGCGCCGGCCACGACTTCGACCAGGCGGTAGGCCGCGATCACGGCGCCGACCTTGGGCAGGGTGGTGAGGAAGGCGGCGGCGGTGGTGCCGGCGCCCTGGGCGGCGTCCGGCACCCAGAAGTGGCCCGGCACGGCCCCGGCCTTGAACATCAGACCGGCCAGGACCGCGACGACGCCCACGGCGACCGCTGCGGCCGGCGCGTCCTGCAGGCCCGCGGTCAACGAGGTGTAGGTCGTCGTGCCACCGACGCCGAACAGGACGGTGACGCCCAGCAGCATGGTGATGCCGAACAGGGCGCCGAGCAGGTACGTCTTGAGCGCCGCCTCGGCCGCGCGGGCGGTGCGGGACATCCCGATCAGGCCGTACAGCGGGATGCTGGCCAGCAGGAAGCCGACTGCGAGGACCAGCAGGTCTGCCGCGCCCGCCATCACGACGGCTCCCAGCGCCGACAGCAGCAGCAGCGTGTACGTCTCGCTCTCCTGCCGGGCGCCGGTGAGCTCGTCCACGCCGAGGCCGATGACCAGCAGCGTCCCGGCCGCGACGACCAGACGGGCGGCGGTGGTGGCATCGTCGACGGCGAAGGTGTCGGTGTAGACCAAGAGTGCCGGGTCGCCCGCAGCGACCAGCGTCGCTGCGGACGAGGCGAGCAGGGCGACGACGGCGACGAGCCGGGCCACCCACTGGCGCCGGCGGGGCAGGAACGAGCCGCCGAGCAGGGTCACGAGCGCCCCGACGAGCAGGCAGATCTCCGGTAGCAGCGCTGACGGCTGCATCGCCATGCCCATGGACACCGGCTACCGCCCGACCAGCTGGACGACCACCTCGGAGGCGGGCTCCACGACGTCCAGCAGCGTCCGGGGCAGGACCCCGATGAGCAGGGCCAGGCCCAGCAGCGGCACCACCGACCACAGCTCCGCCGCGCGCAGGTCGGTGAACCCCACCGAGGCGCCGGTAGTCGGCCCGGTGAGCAGCCGCTGGATGGCTCGCAGGAACAGCGCGGCGGTGATCAGGATGCCGGGCAGGGCGATCGCGGCCACGGGGGCGGCGGCGATCGCGCCGGCGAAGACCTGGAACTCGGCGATGAACCCGCTGAACCCGGGCAGGCCGAGCGAGGCGAACGCCGCGACGGCGAAGCAGGCCGCGAATCGGGGCGCCGGTCGGGCGAGCCCGCCGTAGGCGCCCATGTCGTAGGTGGCGGCGCGGTCGTGGAGCACCCCGGCGAGCAGGAACAGGGCGCCGGTGATCAGCCCGTGGCTGACCATCTGGGTGACGGCGCCGGTGACCGCGACGGCGCGGGCCTGCTCGTCGGTTCCCGCGACAAGGCCCGCCGCACCGACCGCGAGCACGACGTAGCCCATGTGGTTGACGGAGGTGTAGGCGATCATCCGCTTGAGGTCGGTCTGGGCCAGGGCGACCAGCGCCCCGTAGAGGACCGACACGATGCCGACGGCGATGATCACCCAGGCCCAGTCGCGCCAGGCGTCCGGGAGCATGGGCATGGCGATCCGGACGAAGCCGTACGTGCCCATCTTCAGCAGGACGCCGGCCAGCACGGCCGAGCCGACGGCCGGGGCGTCGGTGTGGGCCGGCGGCAGCCAGGTGTGGAACGGCACGGTAGGCGTCTTGACGGCCAGTCCGAGCAGCACCGCGGCCAGGACCAGCCCTCCGACGAGGCCGTCGTCGACCAGCGGGGGGTTCGCGGCGAGCTCGACCATGTCGAAGGTGCGGGGCCGTGAGCTGACGTAGAGACCGATGAACCCCAGCAGCAGGGCGAGGGAGCCGAGGAAGGTGTAGAGGAAGAACTTCAGCGCCGAGCGTGCGGCCTGGCCGTGGCCCCAGCCGGCGATGGCGAAGTACATGCCGACGATGGACAGGTCGAAGAAGACGAAGAACACGATGAGGTCCGCGGCGACGAACAGGCCGAGGCACATCGACTGCAGGAACAGGAACAGCGCGGCCTGCAGCCGGGGCCGGTCCTGCTCCCGCAGCGCGTACACCGCGCACGCGGCGAACACCACGGCCGTGAGCGCGACCAACGGCAGCGACAGACCGTCGACGCCCACGTGGTAGCTGCTCCCCACCCCGGGGATCCACGGGACCTGCTCCTCGAAGGCGAGCGTGCCGGGGGCGGGGGTCTGGTAGCGGGCCCAGACGACCCCCACCAGCGCCAGCTCGACCAGGCTGGCGACGACCCACGTCCAGCGGGCGGCACGGTCACCCAGCCGTGGCAGGCCCGCGAGGACGACCGAAGCGAGCAGGGGCAGGAAGACGATGGTGCTGAGCACGGGTCACCTCACGACCAGGAGCACGACGACGCCGACCGCGAGCGTCGCGGCGACCTGGAGGTAGTACTGGTGCAGCTGACCGGTCTGCGGCGCCCGGGCGAGCCCGCCGAGGCGACGCACCTGGCGGGCGATGGACTCCACCGCCCCGTCCACGGCCCGGTCGTCGGTGCGCGCGGTGAGGGCGGCGACGGCGTCGCCGCCGCGGGCGGAGGTCCGCACGGCGCCGTCGACGTAGCGGTCGTCGGCGACGGCGGCGGCGGACGCCAGGTTCAGCACGGCGCCGACCGTACGGTCGATCGTCGCGTCCAGGACGTGGTCGTCGAAGCGGGCCAGGGCCCCGGCCAGCCGCAGCACCGGACGCACGACCAGAACGTCGGTGGCCCGTTCCAGGTCCAGCCAGTCGCGCAGGAGGCGCGGTTCCGGCAGGCCCCAGCGGGCGACGGCCGCCAGCACGACCAGGGCAAGGGCCGCGGAGCCGATGAGCTCCGCGACCCCGGCGGTGGCGAAAGGTCCGGCGTCCAGACGCTCGCGGAGCACCTCGCCGAGAGGGGGCAGGGCCAGGACCCCGAGCAGCGCGGCGCCGACGGCGAGCACGACCAGCGGCACCTGCTCGGCGGGGCCGACGTGGCGGGTGCCCTGCTCCTCGAGGTCGTAGCCGGCCTCGACGTCGTCCGGGGCCCGACGCCACAGGACGAAGAGGATCTTCCCGGCGTAGGCGGCGGACAGCGCTGCGGCGGCCAGACCCACGACGTACAGGGCCGGGGAAGCGCCCAGCGCGGCGGCGAGGACCTCGTCCTTGGTCGCCCACAGCGACAACGGGGCGACACCGGCCAGGGCCAGCGCGCCCACCGTGGCGCTGACGCCGACGACCGGCCAGCGCCGGGCGACGCCCTGCAGGGCGGTCAGCTGCTTGGTGCCCAGCGCCGACAGCCACGCCCCGGCCACCAGGAACAGCAGCGCCTTGGTCGCGGCGTGCGCGACGAGGTGCGCCGTCCCCGCCGCCACCGCCGACACGCCGGCGCCGAGCACGACGAAGCCCAGCTGGGCCGCGGTGGAGGCGGCCAGCAGCTGCTTGAGGTCCCGCTGCCCGACGGCCACCGCACCGAGCAGCAGGGCGGTCAAGGCGCCCGCCCAGGCGGCGGTGGTCGCGGCCCAGCCGCTCGCGGCCAGCAGGGGGGCGGTCCGCAGCAGGAGGTACCCGCCCATGGCGACCATGGCCGCGGAGTGCAGCAGCGCGCTGACGGGGCTGGGGCCGTCCATGGCGCGAGACAGCCACGCCGAGAACGGCAGCTGCGCGGCCTTGCCGAGCGCCGCCACCAGAACGCCCGCGGCAGCGACGTGCAGCCACGGGCCCTCGAGCGTCGGCAGGTCGGCCAGGCGCATGCTGCCGGTCCCGGCGAGCACGGCGGCGGCCGCGGCGTACAGACCTAGGTCGCCGGTGCGGGTCATGAGGAACGCGACGGTGCCCGAGGAGACCCGGTGCTGCTCGTGCCAGGCGTGGCCGATGAGCGCAAAGGAGGTCGCGCCCATCACTTCCCAGCCCAGAAGCAGCGCGGGCAGCGTGGTGGCGGTCGCGGTGAGCTCCACCGCGGAGGCAAACAGCAGCATGAGGCCGTGGAAGCGGTGGCGACCGGTCCGGACGTCGGCGGCTGCGAACGCGAGGACGAGCAGGCTCACCAGGGCCACGGTGGGGACGACGACCGCCGACAGCGGGTCCACCGCCAGTCCGAACCGGCCGCCGGCCACGAACGGCACCGACACCTCCGGGCCCCCGAGCGTCACCACGCCCGCCAGCACGACGAGGCCGGTGGCGACCAGGAGCGCGGCCGGTGCCGCGACGCGCTCGGCACGGGACCCGGCCAGGCAGAGCGCGGCCCCCGCCAGCGCCGGCAGCAGGAGAAGAGCCCACAGTGCGGCCTGCGTGGCCTGCGTGGCGGTCATCGGGACAGGTCCGTGGCCATGTCCGTCATGTCGCTGTTCCGGGAGCGGTGCAGCAGCGTGGCCACGGCGAACCCCATCGCCATCTCCAGCGTCATCGCCGCGATCACCACCAGCAGCAGCACCTGCCCGGTCGGGTCCGGTGACAGGAACCACCAGAAGCCGGCCGCGGCGAGGATGACGCCGTTGAGCATGAGCTCCAGGCCCATCATCACCATGACGACCACCTGCTGGGAGATGGCGCCGTAGAGCCCGACGCTGAACAGCGCCGCCGCGACGACCAGGACCGCCTCGAGAGTCATCGGCCGACACCTCCCGGCTGAGGGTCGTCGGCCGGTCGACGGTCCAGGTCGTCCCCGAGGCGGTCGTAGCGGCCCCGCGCCTGGGCCAGGACGACACCGGCGACGATCGTGGCCAGCATGGCGGGGCTCACCGTGAGCATGACGAGCATGTGCGAGCCCATGATTGCCTCGCCCAGCTCCGCCGCAGAGCCCAAGACAGCGCCGGGTTCCGGTTCCCGTCGGGACGGCCACGGCACCAGCAGGGCGCCGCCGGCCAGCACCACGAACGTGGCGACGGCTGCGGCGATGGCGGCGCGGTTGTCGTGGACCATGCTCATCGGCATCAGCGCCGGGTTCATGCCCATGAACATGACCATGTAGACGGCCATGACGGCCATCTCCATCATCATCATGAGCACGGTGATGATGCCGATGTAATGCAGGTCGACCAGCAGCAGGGCCAGCCCCACGGCGACGAACGACACCGCCAGGGCGTACGTGGCCCGGGCCATGGAGTCCACCCGGAACACCACCACGCCCGAGGCGACCGCGACCACCGCGAGCACCCAGAACACCACCGACTCGAGCACCTCAGTACCTCCCACCGTCAGTACCTCCAGACCGCGACGACGGACACCACGAGCACCTGCAGGAGGACCGCCGGGAGGAGCACGAGCCAGCCCACCTCCACGAAGCGGTCGGGCCGCAGCACCGGCAGGTGACGGCGCAACGCCACCAGCAACGCCAGCAGCAGCACGACCTTGAGGCCGAACCAGGCCCAGCCCGGCAGGACCGGGCCGTCGGCGCCGCCCAGGAACATCGGGACGGCGAAGGCCGCCCCGGCCGCCAGCAGCGCGTAGCGCCCGGCCAGCACGAGCAACCGGTCCACCCCGGACAGCTCGGCCAGCACGCCGCCGGCCACGTCGACCCCGGCGGGGACCGACAGCGGCCCCCACACCGAGAAGGCGACGACGCCGAGGCAGAACACGGCGAAGGCGACCGGCATCCACAGCACGAACCACGCGCCGCCCTGCTGAGCGGCCTCCACCTCGGCCAGGCGCAGGCTGCCGGCCGCGACCGCCGGGGCGGTGAGGGCGAACATCAGCGGCAGCTCGTAGGCCAGGCCCTGGGCCAGGAACCGGTACCCGCCGACGAGCGCGTGCGCGGAATTGGCCCCCCAGCCGAGCAGCCAGACGGCCGCCCACACCGTGACGTCCATCGCGTTGAACCAGACCACCCCGACCGCGAGGTCGGCCACGGAACGGCCACCCACGGGCACCACCACCGCCTTCAGCAGCGCCAGGACCAGCAGCGCCGCCCCCCCGACGCGCCACAGCAGCACGTCGGCCGCGACGATGGTCCGGCGCCTCTGCCGCATCAACCGGGCGGCCTCGGCCAGCGGCGCCGACCACCCCGCCGCCATACCGCTCGACCGACCTCGGGCGGCCAGGACGCCGTCCAGGGAAGCCGCCGCCAACGCGAGGCCTCCAAGCAGCACGGCCACCACCAGAGCCCCGACCACGGGTTCAACCACCCTCCACCCCCGCGGTGACCAGTCGTGCGGTGTCGGGGGCACAGCTCGCGACGACGAGCCGGACGGCGGCCAGGTCCAGGCCGGTCACCAACCGCGGCAGCTCCTGCGGGTCGGTGCCGGTCCACCCAGCCGGTCCGCGGACCGGGTCCGGGGCGTCCTGCAGCAGGTCACCCGCTGAGCGGAGGAGCTGCAGCAGTCGGCCGTGGACGTCGCCACCGGCCGGTCCGAGGTCGCGCAACGACCATCGCAGCAGCCGGGACCCCTCCACCAGGCCCCGGAGCCGCCGCAGGGCGGCCGCGCAGGCGGTGGCGTCGACGCCGCCCAGCAGGGCGTCCCGGACCCGGGCCGAACGCCGCGCTGCGGCCCCCCAACCGGACAGCTCCAACACCTGGCCCGCCTGGTCGCACAGCCGCGCCGCCACCGCTCGTCTGGAGAGGTCTGCGTCAGGCGCGGTGGTGCCTGCGGTCAGCACCTCGACGTCCGCGGCCACGACCACGTCGCCCTGCAGGCTGCAGTGCAGGACCAGCCCAGCCGGCCAGCACGGCAGGACGGGGCCGAGCGGGACCTGGAGGACGTCCATCTCCAGGCCGTCACGGTCCTCGCCACCACCGGCCAGCGGGATCCCCGCCGGAGCCATCTCCATGTCGCCGTGGTCCATGTCGCCGTGGTCCATGCCTGCCATGTCGTGGGAGTCCTCGTCCATGTCGTCGTGGTCCATGTCGTCGTGGTCCATGTCGCCGTCGGTCATGTCGGCCATGTCGGCCCTGTCGCGGGACTCCCCGGCCATGTCCTGGTGGGAGCCGGTGTCCTCCTCCTGGTCCTCGGGCCCGCCGTCCGGGCGACCTGGGTCGAGGTCTCGGTCCCGCGCGTCGTGTTGCTGCGCGTCGCGGTCCGCGAGGGCAGCGGCCGCCCGCTGGAGCGCATCCTCCACGTCGGTCGGGGACTCGGCCAGGCAACGGGCCCGAGGCCCCGGCAGCTGCTCCCACACCCGCTGCACCGCCGCGTCCAACTGGTCACCGGCGAGCCCGCACACCAGCAGAACGTCGGCGTCGGCGGGCGAGGACGCCTCCCGCCACCCCCGGGCGGACAGCTGCTGCTGCGCCTCGACCCGGGTCGACCACCAGCCAGGGACCTCCACCACGAGCACGTGCACCCGACGCAAGGCCAGCCCGGTGAGCCGGTCCCTCATACCCATCGCAGAGCGCCCTCCCGCCACGCCCAGACGACCGCGACCATGAGGACGCCCAGGAACGCGAACATCTCGACCACCGCCGCGCTACCCGAGGCGGCGACGACCACCGCCCACGGGTACATGAACAGCATCTCGACGTCGAAGGCCAGGAAGACCAGCGTCACCGGGTACCAGCGCACGTGGAACCGGGACAGCGCATGCTGCCTCGGCTCGTGCCCCGACAGGAACGGCCGGGCCTCGACAGGCCGAGCCTCCACCGCCGTCACCCGGTGGGCGAGGTACGCCGCCACCACGCAGAGCAGGGCAACGACCAGCATGGCCAGGACCCCGCCGTACTGGCTCACCGGGGACGCCTCCTATCCGCTGAACGCATGCCCACGTCCTTCCCATCATCCCGTGCCCAGGTGCCCATCGCCTGCGTGACCGTACGCCTGGTGCCGCAGGCCTCGGTGGGCGACGCGGCGACAGCGGACCGTGCCTGCGCGAGCGGTTCTACCTAGTCGCGGCGGTCGCAGCGGTCGCAGCGGTCGCAGCGGTCGCGGCGGTCGCGCGGGAGACCGGGCCCCCTCTACCCGGGGCTGTATTGACGTGCGCGGAGGGCCGGGAGGTCCTCGCTGCCGCGACTGCGGACGCCCGGAACGTGCCGGGGTACAGCGCCGTCGCCACGGGCGGATGCCGCGGGCCCTCGCCCTGCAACCGCGACCCCTCGGCAGAGCGACGCTGGTCCGTCCGCCACGATGGGCGGGTGGCCCGGACGGTGAGCAGGTGGCGGCGGCACCCGGTCCTCACCGTGGCCGGCTGCCTGCTGGTGCTGGCGGGCGTGCTGGCGGTGGTCCGGGCCATAGGCACGCAGCAGAGCGTGGAGCGGGCCCGGGAGTACTGGTCCGAGCCGCAGGGGGACCCTGAGGGGCTTCTGTACGTCGCCCTCGGTGACTCCGCCGCCCAGGGCGTCGGGGCGAGCAGCCCCGACAAGGGATACGTGGGCTTGCTCGCAGCGCGGCTGCGCACCAGCACCGGCCGGCCCGTCCGGGTGGTCAACCTCAGCGTCTCCGGCGCCCGCGTGGCCGACGTGGTCGAGGAGCAGATGCCCCAGCTCGAGGGTCTGGAGCCGGACCTGGTCACGGTGGCGATCGGGGGCAACGACGTCCGCCGCTACGAGACCGGCCGCTTCGCCGCCGACGTCGACCGGCTGGTGGCGGGGGTGCCGCCGGGCACGTACGTCGCCGACGTCCCGTACTTCATGCACGGCCGCTGGGAGACCGACTCCGCGCAGGCTGCCGGGACGGTCCGGACGGCCGCCGCCGAGGCCGGGCTGGTCGTGGTCCCCCTCAACGACCGGCTCCGCGCCGAGGGGCTGCAGGGGATGCTCACGCAGACCTCGGGCGACCTCTTCCACCCCAACGACCGCGGCTACCAGGTATGGGCAGACGCCTTCTGGACGGAGATCGCCCGCACCTGGGGGTGACGGGGGGCTGGGTCAACCCGCTGAGACGGCCTGCCGTCCGGCGCGCTGCTTCCGCCAGCCGTAGCGGGTCAGACCCCGCGGCTTGTAGACCGACAGCACCGCTGCGAACAGCAGTACCAGGAGCGCTCCGGCCGAGTGGAGCACCGGTGAGGTGCTGGGCAGCAGCCCGCGGTCGTCGGACAGCGACGCCGACGCGGCCGCGTCACCCAGCAGCTGCAAGGTCGGGACGTACAACAGCAGCACCCCCGTCGCGAGCACGGAGATGCCCAGCTTGACCACGACCCACCAGTGTCGCAACAGCCCCCACGCGCCACCGAGGGACTGCACCAGGCCCGTCGCGAACGACGCGAGGCTGAGCGGGACGAGGGCGGCCACGCCCAGCACGTCCATGGCGACGTACAGCGCTCGAGCAGTCGGCGGGCTCGCCGTAGCGACCGCCACGACAGCCAGGGACAGGAACGCGACCACGGCCCCGAGCCACCCGACCGAAGTCACGACGTGCGCGACGAGGAGGGCCTTGCGCGTATCCCTCGGCAGGCCCATCAGCTGACCGCGTCGACCGCGGACAGCTCCCTAGGGGCTCCCTGGCCGCTGTGCAGACCCGGCCCGTGCTGGCCACCGAGGAGAGCGGCCGCGACGACCCCCACCACGAGCACGAAGACGACGACGCCCAGCGCCTTCACCCAGCCCGGGGTCGACGGCGGGCCACCCGTCACGTCGGGGGAGCGGTCGGGGAGAGACGGGTCAGCGGACATGAACCGATCGTACGGGACACTCTGTCTCTACGGGCAACTACCTGTCTTGATACCGGACGGTCTGTATGCTTCGTGGGTGCCCCGGCTATGGTCGTCCTCGGTGGAGTCGCACCGCGATGCGGTCAAGGACGCGGTCCTCGACGCGGTGGCCGAGCTCGTGGCGGACCGAGGTCTCCCCGGCCTGTCGATGGCTGCGGTGGCGAAGCAGGCGGGGATCGGGCGGGCGACGCTGTACAAGTACTACACCGGCATGGAGGCTGTGCTCCAGGCCTGGCACGGCCGCCAGGTGCACCAGCACCTGGCCCTGCTGGAGGACGCCGCCGGGCGCGAGGGCAGCCCGCTCCAGCGGCTCGAGGCGGTGCTCGTCGCATCGGCCTACGCCTCCGTCCACGCCGAGCCGGGCGACATGGCCCCGGTCCTGCACGCCGGGGAGCACGTCCGGCACGCGCGCGAGCAGGTGCGGGACCTGCTGGCACGCCTGATCACGGAGGCGGCCGCCGCCGGCGAGGTCAGAGACGATGTCCCGGCGGCCGAGCTCGGGGATTTCTGCCTGCACGCTGTGGGGGCTGCCTCAGCGGCGACGGGCGCAGCCCGGGGGCGGCTGGTGCACCTGGCCCTGGATGCTCTGCGCTGCCAGGTGCCGCCGGTGACGCACGCTCCCCATTGACCGGCCCGTCCGGAAGGCCCGATGCCCGCGGCCAGCCCCGGTGGTCACGGTCGCGCGGAGCCCGAGCCCCCGTGCGGCGGCCGCGACGACGAGGAGGGTCACGACGAGGACGACGAGGTCGGGTGTCTTGCCCAGGCGCGCGGCGGGGGTGAGTGAGGTGCGCAGCGGGAGGACGCCCGTGAGCTCCTCGGCTGTGAAGAGGCCGGTCCGTTCTGCCACCGTGCCGTCGGGCATGACGATCGCGCTCACGCCGACCGTCGAGATCTGGACGGTCGCTCGCCCGTGCTCCGCGGCCCTGAACCGGGACATGGCCAGCTGCTGCGTCGATTCCGCGGTCAGCCCGAAGGAGGCGTTGTTGGTGGGGATGAGGATGAGCTCGCCCCCGGCGAGGACGCCTTCGCGCACGAGGTCGCGGTAGGCGACCTCGAAGCAGATCCCCACCACGACAGGGACGTCACGGTCGAGGCGAGCGATCGGCACCGGCAGGAGCGAGGGTTCCGTCCCGGCGGCCATGTCGGTCCCGATCTGGTCCACGAGCGGGGTGATCTGCCGGAACAGGTCGCGGTAGGGGACGTACTCCCCGAAGGGCACCGGGTGCTGCTTGGCGTACGTGGCGCCTGCGCCGAGTCCCGCCTGCCAGACCACCATCTCGTTGTACCGGACGTCCTCGCCCGGCGGGAACCGCTGCGTCCCCAGCACCACGGGCGCCCCGGCCGCCCGAGCCGCCGCGTCCACCAACGCGGCTTGGGCGGTGTCGGTGCGGGGGTCGATGTCCGCGGCGCTCTCCGGCCACAGGACGACGTCGAGCTGCTCGGTGGCGCTGGCCAGCAGCCGGGTCGTCCCGTCCGCGTGGTTACCGGTGACGTCGCGGGCCTGGACCTCCCAGTCCGCGCCCCGCTCCGGGACGTTGCCTTGGACCGCCCCCACCCGCAACGACCCGGCCTCCTCCCCGGCGTAGACCGGGAGCAGAGCCGGCGTCACCAGCAGTGCGATGACGGCGACGGCGGCAACCGCGGCGGGTAGTCGCTGACCTCTGCCGGCTGCCTGCCACGCCGTTGCGAGGAGGGCACCGCTGAAGGCGACGGTCGCCGACACCAGGATCTCGCCGCCGTACGGGGCCAGGCGGAGCAAGGGCCCGTTCGTCTGGGAGAACGCCAGGCCCCCCCAGGGCAGACCGCCGAACGGCCAGGACGCGCGGACCTGCTCCACCGCCACCCAGAGGAACGAGGCGGCCACCGCGGCCCGCACAGGGTGGTCGCGGAACGCGTGACTCCCTGCTGTCCAGGCCCACAGCGCCCCGAAGCCGGCGATGTAGGAGGCCTGCATCACGCTCAGCGCGACCCACGGCAGCAGGGACCCGGTCGCGTCGACGGCCCACCGCACGTGGGGCAGGAAGAAGGCCAGGCCCCAGAGGGCCCCGATGCCAGCAGCCGGACGAAGTCGCAGGCCACGCAGGGCGCTCAGCAGGCACGCGACCCCGACGACAGCCAGCGGCCACCAGCCCTGTCCGGGGAAGGCGGCGTTCGTGAGGAAGCCGCCGGCCAGTGCCAGGGCCGCCCTTTCGACATGCCGCACCCATGACCTGGAGGCCGCGCTCTCGAAGGCGGGTAGCGGCGGCTGACCCTCACGCCCGGGGGTCTCGTGGGGGCTAACCATCGCCCGACGCCCGCGCCAGGGCGAAGCGACGCCGGACAGTCGGTCAGCGGTGGGCAGGAGGTCTCCCGGGTCATTGACATGGTGACGGCTCGTCGCCTGAGCACTGGTCTCGGTGCCGGTCGGTTTCTTGCCCGGTCGTGTCACCGATGAGGGCACGGTAGCCGGGCTCGCTCCGTGACTCTCAGACGGGTCACGTACATCGTCGAGGCGGGCCGGCTGATGGAGGTCACCGGGGATGCTCGACGGGCCGAGCGGCATCTAGGGACGAGGCCCTTGCCCTCCGCCGCCTGTGCAGTGGGCTGTGAGTCAGGAGTGGTGGCCGTGTGTCGATGTGGGGACGCGGCTCCGCGTGCGGCACGCTGGGGGAGTGGTGCAGGAGCGGACAGGCCGGGGGACACGGGTGCTCCCGGGAGCCGGTGCTCTCCTGGTCGCTCTGCTCGTCCTGCTGACCGCAGTGGTCATCGGTCACCCGGGCGACAGCGACAGCGGCACCAACAGCGACATCGCCTCGTCCGACGTGCACGTGACGCAGCACGTGGGCGAGCCGTCCAGCCGAGCGGCCTCAGGACCGTCCGAGGAGGGCTCGATCAGCCTCCAGGCCTTCGCCCCCTTCGCAGTCGCCTACTTCGGGGCCGACCTCTCCGACGTCCCCGGCCAGCTTCGTGCCCCCGAAGCACCCGAGGGGGACCATCCCCCGGGTGGCGGTCACCACCATCACGGCGGCGAGCACGGGGCGACGTCGCTGCCCGCTGTCTCCTTGATGCCCGGCAGCCGGCAGGTGGCCGAAGGTCAGCCCGAGGGCTACCTGGGGGCAGTCCGCGCCGCCGGGGGCCGCGAACGACCTGACTGAGCGAACCGACGACCTCCCGCTGCGAGATCCCGTGTCTCGACAGCACCGGCACCTGGTGGTGCCACCCCACGTCGGTCCTCGAAAGGTCAGCTATGCCCCCGTCGTCCCCCTCCCGCCTCATCGTCCGAGACGCGGTGCCGAGCGACCTCGGCTACACCGCCCGGCAGCACGAGGAGCTGTTGCCGCACGGCCTCTTCCCTCACCTGGGGCACACGTTCCTGCGCCGCTGGCACGCCACGTTCCTCGACTCCCCGTACGGCATCGCCCTGGTGGCGGAGCGGTTCGGGGAGGCGGGCCCTGTACCCGTCGGCTTCCTCATCGGCAGCACCGACCAGGTCCGCCTGGTCCAGGACGTGATCGCCCGGCACCGGTTCCCCCTGCTGGTCGCCGGTTGCATCGCGCTCCTGCGACGGCCACGGCTCGCCGTGCACTTCGTGCGCACCCGCGCCACGCCCTACCTGCGCCGCCTGACCGGCATCTCGACGAGGCCTCCCGCCCGCCCGGACGCTGCGCCCGGTGCACCCGGGCCCCGAGAGGACACGGCGCCAGCACCGATCGCGGTGATCACGGCGGTTGCCGTGGACGCGACCTGTCGGTCCGGCGGCGCGGGACGGGCGCTGGTGGACCGGTTCGTTCTGCGTGCGGCGTTGTCCGGGGCAGAGGACGCACGGCTGACCACGCTGACCGGGGCGGGCGGGGCCGGCGGCTTCTACGAGAAGATGGGCTGGCAGTTCGTGGAGCAGCACCCCACCCGAGACGGCCTCACCGTGTCGACGTACCGCCTCACACCCACCACGCAAGGGACGACCCAAACAACGGCGCACCCGGTCCCCGGCCAGCCGGCGCGCGGCGCTTCGCGGGGTGACAGGTGACGGCGAACAGCCGACCGGACCGCCCGGAGGCACCCCGGGACGCGTCGCGCCGCTCGGCCCTAGCGGGCCTGGGTGCGGCCGCGGTCGCCGTAGTCGTCGCCGCCTGCTCCGAACCGTCGACGTCAGCAGGTCGGCCCGCGCGCACGGTCATGCTGGACCCCGAAGGCCCGAAGCCCTCGGCCGACGTACCCGGCGACCCCGTCGACTCGGAGGGTGCGGCCCCGGAGGCCGTGGACCCGGAGGCCGACGCGGCCGGGTCGCCTACTGTCTCGCCGTGGGCGCCTGGGCCTGGCGAGGTCCAGCCGGAGATCAAGGCTGTCGCCGCCCGCCTGGTCGAGGTTGCCGGTACGTGGGGGGAAGGTGCTGGCGGCATGGAGTCGGCGGCGGGCCGGCTGTCGGCCGCGGGCTTCGACCCGGCGCTGGTCGCAGCCCTGTCACGGCTGCTCGACGATGACGGCGAGCGTGCCGTGGTGGACATTCTCTACCCGCAGTACGGCGGGCTCACCCCGGCGGAAGCCAGCGTCATGGTGGCCTTGGACCAGGCGTTGGTGCGGGGCGACGGCACCAGCTCCGTCCGGGGGATGACCCTGGACGTGCGGCTCGCTCCGTCCGCGACCGGGTGGTCGGTCGTGGCTGTCGGGCCGGACCAGCCGGCCCAGGGCCCGGGCTCTCCAACCCCGCTCGGCGAGGCGGTCCTGGCGAACCCCCGGGTGGTGCTGCCCGCGGACGCCCGGGCCGACGTCAGCTCAGGCACGGTGCTCGACCCCGTGCTGGTGGTCCTGGACGGATTGGCCCGGGACCATACGATCGAGGTGCTCACCTTCTCCACCGGCCACCCGGTCAACGTCTTCGGGACCGACCGCCAGTCCAACCACTCCCGCGGACGCGCCGTGGACATCTGGCGAGTCGACGGCGCCCTGGTCGTCGACCCCGCAACCCCCCGCGACCTGCTGGGCGCGGTGATGACGAAGGCGGGACAGCTGGGTGCCACGGAGGTCGGCGGCCCGTTCGACCTCAACGGTGAACGGCCCCGGTACTTCACCGACGACCTGCACAAGGACCACCTCCACATCGGCGTGAGCGAGGGCCGCTCCCCGGCCGTGCCCTGAGCCCTTGCGGCTTCGAGGTGCGCTCGTCGCTGCGCACATCGGGTGACAGTGCGCCAGGCGCCTGCTCGTCCCCCCAGAACGGCCGATCGACGCTGTGACGCCCCGGTCGGCGGTCCGAGACCGTCGGTCGCGGACCGCGGGTCATTCCGCCAGCTACGCCGCCCGCTGTCCGGGTCCCGACCCACCGCCTCCGAGGAGCAGACCATGGCCATCACCGACCGCACCCTGACGGGCGGGGCGACCGTCCCCGGCCAGCGCAAGGGAGCCCCGGTCGGCGCCGACGACGAGACGGCCCCCCGGGCCGGGCGGAAGAAAAAGTTCGTGGGTGCGCTGGTGCTCCTCGTCGCCCTGCTTGGCGCGGGTGGCGGCGGGTTCGTCATGTTCACCGGTGGTGCCGGCGACGAGGCGGCCGTCGAGGAAGAGCCGGAGCCCGAGCCGGGGGCTGTCGTCGCGCTGGATCCGGTCACCATCAACCTGGCAGAGGGTCGCTACCTGCAGGTGGGGATCGCCCTGCAGGAGGCTATGCCCGAGGGGGGCGGTGAGGAAGAGGAGAAGCTGGACGGTAGCCACGCGCTGGACATCCTCATCTCGACCCTGTCGGGCAGAGCGATCACGGACCTGCAGTCGACCGAGCAACGGGACGCCGTCAAGGCTGATCTGGTCGAGCAGATCGGCGAGGCTTACCACGGTGAGGTCTACGACGTGTACTTCACCTCCTTCGTCATGCAGTAGCCCGTCCACCGCCACACCTGGACGGGCACGTAGGCCGACCTGCATGCCTCGCGCGGCGAAGGCCCACCCGCCGCAGCCTCTGGTGTGACGGCGAGGCGGTCAGACGCCGGCGTAGGAGTGCAGGCCAGGGAGCCAGATGTTGACGCCGAAAAAGTTGAAGAGGAAGGCGAGGTAGCCGGCCAGGGCGAACCAGGTCGCCTTCCGGCCGCGCCAGCCGGCGGTGGACTGGGCGTGCAGGTAGGCGGCGTAGAGGACCCAGGTGATGAAGGCCCAGGTCTCCTTGGGGTCCCAGCCCCAGTAGCGGCCCCAGGAGTCCTCGGCCCAGATGGCGCCGGCGATGACGGCGAACGTCCAGATCGGGAAGGCGAACACGTGGGCGGAGTGGGAGACCTTTTCCAGTGCGGCTGCGGCCGGCAGGTGTGCGGCGTACCTGCTTCGAGTGCCCTCCCCGGGCCTGGTTCGAGCCTCTGCGTGGCTTCGGTCCAGGCGCAGCCGTAGGAGGTACAGCAGGCCCGCGGCGGCACCGAGGGTGAACACGCCGCCGGACACGATCGCGGCGGCGACGTGGATGACGAGCCAGTAGGAGTTGAGCGCCGGGACCAGGTCCCCGGCCGGGGTGTAGAGGACGGTGACGGCGAGGCCGAGAGTGAGGGTGACGACGCCGACGATCCACGCGCCGAGGTCCTTGACCGGCTGACGGCGCAGGAAGATGAGGTAGGCCCCGGTGGCGGCCAGCCCGCCCGCGACGGCGTACTCGTACATGTTGCCCCAGGGAGCCCGGCCCGCCGCGAGCCCCCGGGTGATCAGGCCCATGAGGTGCAGGAGGAAGGCGAGGACCGTGAGCGACACCGCGACCCGACCCAGCCGCTGATCCGTCCGCGACCCGCCGGCGGCAGGGCCCGGGCCTGGCGATGAGTCGAGCGAGGAGCGTTCGTCCCACCTGAAGGGGACCGCAGGGACCAGGACCGCCTGTCCGACCCCGACGGCCTGGTCGACTACGACGGCCGCGCGGCCGCGCAGTGCCGCCTCGGCTGCGTAGGCGAGCATCGCCAAGGCGTAGACGGCGATTGCGGAATACACGAGGGTGTCGCTCAGCCGGGCCCAGTCCATCGGTCTACTCCTTCGTCGCGGGTGTCGCGGTCCTCGCGGGCACCTTGGTCCGTGCGATTGGCTCCGGGCCGCTTCCAGGGCCGCTTCCAGGGCCGGTTGCGCTGAGGCGCACGAGTTCGTCGAGCAGCTCCGTCGGCGGGTCTTGCCGGGTCAGGCTGTACGCCGCCACCTCGACGCCGGTGGTGCCTGCGTCGGTGGGGTGCACCCGGACCCAGACCCGGCGACGGGGGATGGTCAGGGACATGGTGAGGCCCACGAGCAGCATGATCGCAGCCACCAGCGAGACTTCTTTTCCGGGGTCGTAGGCGATCTGGAAGTTGGCAAACCTGGCCACGCCATCGAAGGTGATGCTGCCCAGCCCGTCCGGCAGCGTCATGGTCTCCCCGGGTCGAAGAGCCCGGGTGAGAGGCTGCCCGCCCTCGCTGAGCTGGTCCATGGCTGTGGTGTCCAACCGGTACACCGACTGGGGCGCACCGTCGGACAGCCCCAGGTCACCGGTCCAGGCGGTGAGCAGCAGCTGCGGGTCCAGCGTGTCCGGCGACAGCGAGTAGGGCCCGGTCACGGGGTCGAAGGCGGCCGTGGGTAGGAACAGGCCCTCGAAGCCGAGCTGCTCCGGCCGGGCGTCGGGGGCCTTGACGACCCCTTCGGAGGTGAAGAACCCGTCCAGGGGGAGGAAGATCACCGGTCCGGCGGCGACCTCCCGCCCTTCACCGTCTCGGACCGTGACGCGCGGTGCGTACCCGTTGCCGGTGAGGAACAGCTTGGTGCCTCGGACGTCGAGCGGGGAGTTGACCGCGATGGTGGTCTCCTCCGCGGGCGAGCCGGGGCGCCGGGTGAGCGTGACGTCGGCCCGGAAGTCCCGCGCGGACCCGCGCTGCGGTCCGGTCTGTTCAAACCGGGCGGTGAACGTGTTGAGGGTGAGAAAGAAGGGTGTCAACCGGGCCTCGTCGGTGAAGGGCCCGGGCGAGAACTCGTCGTACTGGGAGCGGGTGTTGGCGAACCCGCCCCCCTCGGCCACGACGACGCGGCCCTCGAACCCGAACAGGGCGCCGACGGCGATGCCGAACAGGAGCACCAGCAGCGACAGGTGGAACAGCAGGTTGCCCACCTCGCGCAGGTAGCCCTTCTCCGCGTGGACCGTGCTGGCGTCGACGCCGACCCGGAACCCACGTCGGCGGAGCTCCTCCGCGGTGGCTCGGAGCACGTGGGCAGGGGGCAGGGTGGTGTCCGCCTGCTGGTGTCCGGGCAGACGGGCCAGGTTGCCCGGTGCGCGTGGCGGCTCGGCCCGGCTGGCCCGCCACAGCCGGGCGCAGCGCGGCAGCACGCAGCCGGTCATGGAGACCAGGAGGAGAAGGTAGATGGCCGCGAACCACGGTGAGGCGTAGACCTCGAACAGGCCCAGCCGGTCCAGCCACGGCGCCATCGTCGGGTTCTCGCGGAAGAAGCCCGCTACTGCGTTGGGATCCGACGCCACACCCCGCTGGGGCAGCAGCGACCCGGGCACGGCGGCCAGCGCGAGCAGCGTCAGCAGGATCAGCGCAGTGCGCATCGACGTGAGCGACCGCCAGACCCAGCGTGCCCACCCGGCGCCGCCTCCACCCTCCGGGCGTGCGGGCATCGACAGGACCCCGCTGCGCTCGAGCTGGTCCTGGACCTCGGTCACGTCGTCGCTCGCCGGGCTCGGGCGCGGTCAGCGCACATCAGATGACCGGCGTGAACGCGGCCGCCCAGATGCGCATGGTGACCATGATGCGCTCCCACACCCCGGTGGCCAGCAGCAGCCCCGTGAGCACCAGCAGCCCCCCACCGGCGCGCGTCACCGCCACCCGGTGCCTGCGGACCCACCCCAACGCCCCGGCGGTCCTGCGCACCGCTAGCCCCACGGCAAGGAACGGCACACCCAGACCCAGCGCGTAGGCGACCGACAGCAGGGTCCCCCGCCCCGCGCTGGCCTCGGTGAACGCCAGCGTCTGCACCGCCGCCAACGCCGGCCCTATGCACGGGGTCCACCCCAGTCCGAACGTCACCCCCAGCAGCGGGGCACCGACCAGACCGCGCGCCGGACGCAGGTGGAACCGCCGCTCGCGCTGCAGGCCGGGCACATACCCGAGGAACGCCAGCCCCATGACCACGATCACGACCCCCATCACACGGGTGATGGGTGACTGGTACTGCAACAACAGCGACCCCAGCCCCCCGAACAGGGCACCGAAGGAAGCGAACACCGCGGCGAACCCGGCGACGAACAGCGCCGTGCCGGCCACAACCCTCCCGGGGCGCGGCTCGTCCAGGTCCGCACCCGACAGCCCGGTCACGTACGACAGGTAGCCGGGCACCAGCGGCAGCACGCACGGAGACAGGAACGACACCAGACCCGCCAGCACCGCCACCGGCACCGCGAGCAGCATCGACCCGCTCAGCACGGTGTCCTGCAGCACAGAGGTCACGCCAAGGCCGAGGTCACGACAACGCCGAGATCACAACAACGCCGAGGTCACAACAACGCCCAGGCCATGACAACGCCGACGTCACGGCGCCTCGGCGAGCGTGCTGTCCAGCAAAGCCGTGAGGGTGGCCTCCCTTACCGCTCCGAGGACTCTGGCGGCCACCCTGCCTTGCCGGTCCAGCACCAGCGTCACCGGCACAGCGGAGGCGGGCACGTACTGGCTGAGTGCCAGCACGGCCCGGCCGTCGGTGTCCTCGATGCTCGGGTACGCGATGCCGTGCTGCTCCTCGAACGCTACGGCTGCTGCCCGGTTGTCCTTCACGTTCACCCCGACGAAGGACACCTCACGCTCGCGGTAGTCCGTCGAGACCTTGGCCAGGACGGGGGCCTCGACGCGGCAAGGCCCGCACCAGGACCCCCAGACGTTGACGACCGCCACGTCGCCGTGCAGGTCCGCCAGGTCCAGCTCGTCATCAGTCAAGGTTCCCCCGCTCAGCGCCACCGGAGCACCACGATCGGCGACCTGGTACTCGGTGACGGGTTGCGACACCGAGACCCCTGATTCGGCGTCACCACCAGGAGGTCCGGTAGCACCGTCGGACGGGCGGTCGGCGAGCCACATCGTCGACGCGCCCATAGCCACCACCGCAGCAGCACCCAACCCGCCCACGAGCAGGGTTCGGCGGGTGGTGGTGGACTGGGCCCCAGCTTTGTCATCGGCCGGACGAGAGTCCGCGGTCCGGGCGCCGTCCTCCATGCATTTGAGGCTACGCCGCGTCTTGGGCCGGGTTGACTCCGGCCCGGCTCAGGCGCCTCAGCCGTGTCTCGTCCAGGCCCCCGTCAGCTGCCGCTTCCCGGTGCTGCTGTGCCGGCAGACGGGAACCGACGCAGCTGTGACAACAAGAGCTGTCGAGCCGACGGACGTGGACGACGGCCGAAATCGGCGATCAACTGTGCGTGGCGTACGCCTGTTACCCTCGACCTGAGATTGAGCCTTTGTCCGCAGGTAGGGGCCGAGCCGGCAGGAGTCCGCGGTGCGCAACCACGTCAGGGGGCGATCTTGCTGCGCGGTGTTGCTCGCGATGGCCGTTGTTCTGGGCACACCGGCTGCTGCGTCGACGACACCGGAGGACCGCGAGGGCGTCGAGCAGCGTCAGGGCGAGGTGCGTGAGGGGCTGGACTCGTCCCGTCAGGAGCTCGATGAGGTAGGTGCCGAGCTGTCTGCGGCCTCCGAGCGGCTGGCCGGGCTGCAGGCGCGCCTGCCCGGGGCCCGGGCTGCGGTCGAGAAGGCGGCGGCCGATGTGACTGCCGCCCGGCAGCGGGATGCTGAGCTGACAGTGGAGCTGTCCCTGGCCGAGGCCGCGGTCACGGCCGCCGGTCTGCAGCTGCAGGAGCGCACCGGTGCGGCCGATGAGACCGAGAAGGTCGTGGCCGGTGTCGCGCGCGAGGTGTACCAGGGCTCAGGGTTCACGCCGCTGACGATCCTCGTCGACGCTGACAGCGCCGGCGAGTACGCCGACATGGTTGCCTTCGCCGCCGTGGCCCGTCGTAGCCAGAACCAGGCCCTGTCGCGGTTGCGGGTGCAGCAGGTCGACATCCGCAACGCCGAGGCCCGGCTGGAGGCCGAGCGCGCCCGCGTCGAGGACCTGAAGCGTCTGGCCGCTGAGCAGGTCGTGGCCACTGAGGCCGCTGAGGCGGCAGCCCGCGACGCGCAGGACGCGCTGGAGACGCTGGTCGCCCAAGAAGACCAGGCTGTCGCCACGTTCGAAGCCGCCAAGGCCGCCGAGGAAGCAGAGATTGCGGCCCTCGAGGTCGAGGAGCAGAAGCTCGTCGAGCAGCTGGCCGCGATCGCCGAAGCCGAACGGCTCGCCGAGCTCGAGCGCCAACGCCAGCTGGAGCTGGAACGCCAGCGGCTAGCCGAGCTGGAGCGGCAACGGGTCGCGGAGCTGGAGCGGCAACGACAGGTCGAGATCCAACGACAGCGCGAGCAGGCGGAACGCGACAACCGACCCGCCCCAGCGCCCCCGCCTCCCGTCACGCCTCGGACCCCCCAGGCCCCGCCTGCGCCCCAGGCCCCGTCGGGCAGCGGGTTCCTGTCACGACCCGTTGTCGGTGCTCGCATCTCCTCGCAGTTCGGGTACCGGATCCACCCGATCCTGGGCTATCGGAAACTGCACGCCGGCACGGACTTCGCGGCGCCGTGCGGTACGCCCATCACGGCCGCTGCGGACGGGACGGTCGTCACCGCCGGCTGGGGCGGCGGCTTCGGCAACCTCGTCGTCATCGCCCACGGCAACGTGGGCGGCAGCTCGTTGGCCACTGCCTACGCCCACCAGAGCAGGCTGGCCGTGAGTGCCGGGCAGACCGTGAGCCGCGGGCAGGTCATCGGGTACATCGGCACCACGGGGAGCTCGACAGGGTGCCACCTGCACCTCGAGACCCGGCTGGCAGGCACGCCGGTCGACCCGATGCGCTACCTCTGACCGCCCGGCGGCCGGCGTGACCCTGCGGGGACACGGGATCCAGATCGCCCGGGGATCGTGCTGTCTGCCGGTGCACCTCAGCCGCGTCATGACCGGTCGGCCCATGGAGAGTCGTCACCGTTGCTACGGTTCCGACAACCAGGTTCGGGTCCGCGAGTCGGGCGACAAGGCCGGGAGCGAGTGCGGTCGAGATGGACCCCGAGGAGGGCATCGTGAGGGCCAAGTTCGGATGGTAGCGACGGGGAGATCAACCCCCAGCGCGCCCGTGTCGTCGGGTACCGGTCGCCGGCATGTCGCGGTCGCGATGGGCGCCGGGGCCTTGCTTGCCTTGTTCTGGTTCACCCGTATGGAGTGGTCGGCCGACATGCGCCTCTGGCGGGCGTTCGGTGACGCCGCCATCGTGCTCTTGCTGCTGTCGTTGGCGATCGGGCCTGTGTCGCGGCTGCACCCACGCGGGGTGCTGCTCCTGCCGTGGCGTCGTCAGGTAGGGATCTGGGCGGCCGTGATGGCGGTCGTCCACTCGGTTCTCATCATCGACGGGTGGGCGCGGTGGAGCGTCCGGCGCTTCCTCGGTTACGAGTTCGTCCCGCAGCTGGGTCGGGAGGCACGGATGGAGCCGGGGTTCGGCCTGGCCAACCTCGTCGGCCTGGTTGCGGTCATCTGGATGGTCGTCCTGTTGGCGACCTCGTCTGATCGCGCCGTCGACTTCCTGGGCCCGCAGGCGTGGAAGTGGGTGCACGGTGGCGCGAACGTCGCCTTCTATCTCGCCATCCTGCACTCGGGGTACTTCCTGTTCGTGCACTACACGGAGTCATTCCACCGTGCCGTACCGCCGCCGAACTGGTTCGGCACCCCGCTGCTGGCGCTGGCGGCCGGGCTGCTGCTGCTGCAGTGGGGCACGTTCTGGCAGACCGTCGCCAAGCGCCGGCACGGCCGCGCCGGCGCCCGAGCATGAAGTACCCACCCGCTGCGTCGTGACCGGTCAGCCCTCTGACCGCTGCCCTGCCGGCTGACCCGTGCGTCGCGACGCCCGTCGGGACAGCTGCAGGCACGCGACCAGGATCGCCGCGGCCGCCCCGAGCGTGCCCACCTCGGCCACCGGGCGCCATGGGGGTGTGCGCTGCTGCGAGACCTCGTACAGCTGTCGGTCCGCTGCGGCCCGCTCTCCGTCACCGGGGGTCGGCAGCCACACCTCCTGCACCACCCCGTCGGGTGCAGTGATCTCGGCGTAGAGGAACCACCGGCCCGGGGAGAGGTCCCCGACCGATCCGGTCAGCAGGCAACCCGTCGGCAGGGCCTCGGCCCTCATCGCGTCGCTCCGCTCGAGCCCCGCTCGCCGGGCCAGGATCCGCGTGCGTCCTGCGTCCGGGCACGCCGACGCCGTCGTCACCTCGAGCGAGCCCGACAAACCCGTGCGGGCCGCCTCGATCCGCACGTCCCGGACCACCGGCCCTTGTCCTGGGTCATGCGCGGCCGCCTCTGGGGTGGCGACGGGGAGCGTGAGTAGCAGCAGCACGACCACACCACCAGCCGACGCCTCCGCGCGGCGGGGGACGCCACGGATGTCGCCGTGCAGCACGGCGACCGCCAGGGCCCCTGCGGCGGACAGGGCCACCGCCAGGGGAGCGTCGTGATCGCCACCGAGGTGCCGACGGGTTCCTGGACGACCAGAGCCGGCCACCAGAGCAGGGGGACCGCGGCGCCGACCAGGAGCAGACGCCACACCCGGCGGGTCCCTCGCAGCAGGACCGCCAGCCCGAGGGCGAGCCCGACCGGCGCCACGATGGTCAGCGAGGAGCCCAGAGCCGCGAGCACCGCCACGACGAGGACACGGACGACGGTGTACACGACAGCGACCTGCACCAGCGCGCGCCCGCCCGGGAACAGGTCCTCCACGATCACCAGCGCCAGGCACACCCCGATCGCGGCCACCGGCAGGTACCACGTGGGGGAGAACTGGGGGACGTCGGAGTCGTACTCCAGGACGGGCACCTGCAGACTTCCGACGACCGCTGCCGCAGCGAGGACACGCGCTGCACCGGCCCCCCGACCCCGGGTGGTCTGCAGGCCTGCGAGCAGCCCGACGGCCAGGGCGCACGTCCCAGCGACCGCGGCCAGGTGCGGCGGCGACCACAGCACGGCGTCGCGGCCGAACAGCCGGTGCCACGCGTCGTCCAGCGGGGCGCTCAGGACGGTGGTGACGCCTCCCACGCCAGCCAGCCAGATCGCCGGCGACCGGAGCACGTCGGCCGCGCCGGCGGCACCACCCCCTGCCTGGCGCCAGGACCGCACCACCCAGACCAGGACGCTGAGGGAGGTGACGAGCACGCCGGCGTAGAGGAGGAGGTGGGGAGGGGAGAAGAACCCGTCCCGCCCCACGTCGGTGTGCCAGGCGTCGTCGAGGTACACCCCGAGCAGGGCCAGCAGAGAGCCGGCCCCACCGGACAGCCCGACAACCGCCGACACCGCGGTGTTACTCGGGTGTCCCTCAACTGATACATTCATGTAACAGAACGCTAGGCTGCGGGGTATGGGACGTCAAGACACCCGGAGCGACGGTGGTCGACAGACCCCGATCGGCCCCCAGCTGCCTGAGGAGCTCCTCGACGCTGCTGCTGCTGTGATCCAGGAGCACGGCTTCGCCGGTCTGACGTTGGAGCGGCTCGCGCGGGCGGCGGGGTCCTCCCGGATGACCTTGCACCGTCGCGGTGTCACCGTTCGTGAGGTCGTGGCGGGACTGAGCGGTCGGGCTGCGGCGGAGCTGCGGGTGGTCCTGTTCCCCGTGCTGGCCAGCACCGCGCCCGGGCGTGAGCGTCTGGAGAGGGCTCTGGCCGCCCTGTTCCAGGTCGCCGACCGGCACCTGCCGCTGCTCGCCGGTCTATTCGACGGCGACGACGGTGTCTTCCACGACGCCGCCGATGACACCGGGGCCTTGCCGACGGCTGCGGTCTTCGTCGCCCCGTTCGTCAGGCTGCTCGCCGACGGGGCAGCGGACGGGACCCTCGCCGTGCAGGACGACCCGGTGGAGGCGGCGACGGTGCTGTTCAACACGGCGGGCTGGGGCTATGTGCAGCTCCGGCACTCCCAGCGGTGGCCCCCCGAGCGTGCGCGGGACGGTGTGATGGCCCTGGTGGTCGGAGGTCTGCTGCCGAGGTGACCCCAGGCCTCAGGGCGTCAGCGCCGCTGGCGGTCCCTCGGCCCGCGCGCTCGTGCTCTCCAGGACGGCATGGACGATGTAGCGCTGGCGGGCGCTGTACATGGGGTGGCAGCTGGTCATGGTGAGGTACGCCTCTGTGGGCGTCTCGCCTGGACGGCCAGGCACCGGGGCGATGACGGACACCTCGTTGGGGTCGACGATGAGCGTGTCGACGACCGTGTACACGTAGTAGGCGTCCGCCGTCTCCACGACGACCGGGTCCCCGAGGTCGAGCTCGGCGATCGGGTTGAACGGGGCGCCGTAGGTCGTCCGGTGCCCGGCCAGGGCGAAATTCCCGACCTCCCCGGCATCGGCGCTGCCGGTGTACCTCCCGATCCCCTCCTTCAGCACCTCCGCCGTCGTCCCCTCGAGGACCGGGACCGCGTAGTCATTGCCGAACTCGGGCACATGGAGGACGGCGAGGGCTGCGGACGGCAGCGCCGCAAGGACCGGTTCCGCGAGTGGGGTCGACGCCTCGTCCCCCGGAGCGACGAGGGTCGGGTCGTCACCGAGGGGCTCGAGAGGGGCGGCCTGGGCGTCTGCGTCCCACTGCTCGACCAGCGCGTCGGTGGTACGGGCCTGGGAGCGGTCCGCGACGACGTCGGTCCAGACCAGCTGCCAGACGAGGAACAGTAGGACGAGCCCGCCGCTGGTGATCATCAGCTCGCCGACGGTCCGTACGACCAGCTGGGCAGCCCTCACGGGTCGTCCGGATCCGCGGGGACCGCCTCGGCACGCCCTCTAGTGCCCGGTGCGGGGGCCCCGTCGGCCCCATCCGTCGGCGTGGATACGGAGGGGTCGTCGACGTCCGGCGGTTCGACTTCCCGCTCCCGTCCCGGCCGCAGGCGGGCACTCACCATGACGTACACCGCGGCGGCGACCACGAGGAGGAGGGCGACGAGCTGGTTGACCCGTAGGCCCAGCACCAGGTTGGCCTCGTCGGTGCGGAGCAGCTCCAACAGCGCCCGGGCGGTGCCGTACATCGCCAGGTACAGGGCGAACGCCCGGCCGTGCCCGAGCCGGTAGCGGCGGTCAGCCCAGATGACCACGGCTGCGGTAGTGAGGCTCCACAGCGACTCGTACAGGAACGTGGGGTGGAAGGTCTCGGCGTCCGGGTAGGCCGCTGGCCGGTTCTCGGGGTCGATGCGCAGCCCCCACGGCAGGGTGGTCGGCGTGCCGTAGATCTCCTGGTTGAAGTAGTTGCCCCACCGCCCGAACGCCTGCCCGACGGCGATACCGGGGGCCAGGGCGTCGGCGAAGGCGGGCAAGGGGATGCCGCGTCGGCGGCAGGCGTACCAGGCGCCGAGCGCGCCGCCGATCAGTCCGCCGAAGATGGCGAGCCCGCCCTCCCAGATCCTCAGGAACTCGAGGGGGTCCTCGGGGCTGGTGTAGTCCTGCAGGTGGGTGAGGACATGGAAGACCCGCGCGCCCACGATGCCCGACGGGACCGCCCAGGTCAGGACGTCGACCACGGTGCCAGGGCGGCCACCCCGGGCGATCCATCGCCGGTCGGCCAGCCATCCGCCGACGAAGATGCCGGCGAGGATGAACAGGGCGTACGCCCGGATGGGCACGATCCCGACGTACCAGGTCCCCTGGGATGGGCTCGGGATGCCCGGCGAGGCGGCCAGCTCCAGCATCAGCGACGTGGGCATCAGCTGCCCCCTGCCCCGACTGCGGCGACCGTCTGCCAGGTGGCGCCTGCGTCGGGGGAGCGGAGGACCTCCTGCTCGGTGGCGGCGACCAGCGTGCCGTCGCCTACCCCGGCGAACGCCGTCGGTGGTCCGGGCAAGGACCCGGCCGAGGTCCAGGTCCCGTCCAGGGTCCACACCGCCCCGTCGGTGTCGACGCCGACCAGGACGGACGACGGCGTCTGCTCCACCTGCGCCAGCGTGGTCGGCGGTGGCGGCTCGAACGGCTGGACCGCTTGTCCGTCCGTGCTGTGGAGCAGGCCTCCTGCGGTGGTGATGAGCAGACTGCCGTCCTCCTGCAGGAGGAGGTCGGCGGCCGGGGACGGCAGGGAGGCGCCGGTCGTCCAGGTCCGCCCGCCGTCGTCGCTGAGGAGCAGGGCCGCTCCCACGCTGTCCCATGCGGCGACCCGCTGCCCGTTCACGGACAGCGCGTGCAGGTCCGCCTCGCCTTGCAGCGAGATTGCGTCCCAGGTTTCTCCGGAGTCCGTGCTCTGGATCAGGCCGAGGTGGACGGGCAGGTCGTCCCGCATGTCCGGGTGGCCGCTGCCGAGGAGGCGGTCGCCGTCGACGGTGAACGCCATCGTGTCCTGCCACCGGTCCGCGACGCGTCGGGGAGCCCACCCGTCGCGCAGGGCGAAGAGCCCGGTGTGTGTGGCGGCGAGGACGTCCCCGCCCGCGGGGTCGACACCCACCCCGTGGACATGACCCATCCCCGGGTCGGACATCGACGCAGCGCCGTCGTCCTGCTCGCCGGCGCATCCGACGAGCAGGACGACGAGCACGCCCACGGAACCGGCCCGCGCGCCCACCCGCGTGAGGGCGCGGGTCGGGCCGTGGGCCCTGCTCATGCCGCGCCGAGCAGGTCCTGCATGCGCGAGATCTCCGACTTTTGGGCGTCGACGATCTCCTGCGCAAGGGCGAGGGCCGACGGGTTCTCCCCGGAGTCGAGCTCCTTCTGGGCCATCTCGACCGCGCCCTCGTGGTGGACGACCATGCCCTCGAGGAACATCCGGTCGAAGGTCTCACCGGTGGCGGACTCCATCGCGGCCATGTCCTCCGTGGACATCATCCCGGCCATGCCCTCCATGCCCTCCATGCCGCCGTGGTCCATCCCTTCCATCTCGGAGCCCATGTTTATGCCCTCCTCGGGCACCTCGGCTCCCCACGCCTCGAGGAACGCGGTCATGGTCTGGATCTCCGGGCCCTGGGCTGCGGCGATCTCCTCCGCGAGCTGGAGGACCTCCGGTGTGTCGGTCCGGCCCTGCACCATCTCCGCCATCTCGACGGCCTGACGGTGGTGGGGGAGCATCCCCTGGGCGAAGGAGACGTCCGCGTCGTTGAACGACCCCTCCACCTCCTCGGACGAGGTCGGGGCGGGGTCCGAGCCGGAGTCCGAGCTCTCGGTCATTGCTTGCTCGGCCTCGGGGGCCGAAGTGGTGGTGTCGTCCGCGCAAGCTGTGAGGACGAGGGAAAGTGCGGCGGCAGCCCCGAGGGCGGCCGCGCGACGGCGCGACGGTGTCATGGGTCAGTTCTCCTGTGTGTGTGGGTGTGTGGACGGTCGCCGGAGCGCCGCTCCTACACCCGCATCACGCACAGGCGGTGGGGGGAGGACGTCAGGATGGGTGCGGTCGCGAAGGATTCCGCGACCACCTGGACACGACGCATCAGGCCGTCCACGCCCAGGAGACCGCGACGTCGTAGCGCTGCGACCGCCAGGGCGAGGCCGGCGACCCCGACGAGCGCGAGAACGCACCCGGCCATCAGGTCGGAGTGGTCTGCCGGCTCGTGACCGGTCCCGTCGCCGGCCTCCGGTGGGGCTCCGGCGCCGGCGGTCGGGCCCGCGGAGAGCACCGTGCCGTGGCCGCCCGCTACCTCGCCCGTCGACTCGACGAGGGACGACGTCCGATCGCCGTCATGCGAGGCGGCAGCGACAGCCGGGAGGCTGCTGGCAGCAGCCGTCGCAGGTCCGGCAGACGCCACGAACCCGTGCATCGTGAGGAATCCGAGGCCGACCAGCAACAGGACCGCCAGCCGGCGCGACTGGGGTGCGGCCCCTGCGCGGAGCACCCCCCTGGCCTGCATGGCTCCAGGATACGGGGCCGCAGAGGACGTACGCGATCGACCCCTGCGGTTCTCCACGTGGGCAACGGGTGTTGGCCACGTCATCCGGTGAGGATGAGGCGTGCGACCATGTCGGGCTGCTCGTAGGGCAGCCCGTGGGTCCCCTCGACCCGGACGGCATCGACCTCGTCGCTGACTGGCAGCCGAAGGACGTCGTTGGGGTGGACGGTCTCGTCGCTGTCGGCGAGCACGACGGTCACCGGGTGGGTGGGGGCTCGGAGCAAGGCGGGGAGGGGGTTGTCCTGCCACATGCTGGTCAGGGCGTCGCGGTAGGCGGGGTAGGAGTGCTGCACCCCGCCCCGGACGACGTCCACGGGGACGCGTGGCTTGAGCCTGGGCATGATCCGGGACAGCAGGGGTCGTGAGATGCACATGGCGTTGCATACGAGCCCGCCGAGGTCCTCGCCGGCGAAGGCCGTCCGGGCCAGGAAGGACTCCCGGGCCATCCTCGCCCGTGCCTCTGCCGGGTCGGCGAAGGCGGCGGGTGCGACCAGGGTGAGCCGGCTGACCCGGCCGGGGGCCCGGGCGGCGACGGCAGCGGCGACGACGCAGCCCCAGCTGTGCCCAACCAGGTGGACCTGGTCGATGTCGTGGTGGTCCATCAGCCGCAGGACGGCGTCGGCCTGGTCGTCGAGGCGGAACCGGGTGCCCAGGCGCATCGAGGCGCCGAAGCCGAGCAGGTCGGGTGCCAGGACCGGGTGCCCGGCCGCCGCGAGCAGCCGGCCCGCGGCCAGCCACGTCGAGGAGGTCCCACCGAGCCCGGGGACCAGCAGCATGGGCTCTGCCGACGACTGGCCGTCGGCGGTCTCGGCCGCCATCAGGTGCTCGTGCGCCAGCGGCCGGCCGCGGGGGTCGAGCTGGGGTCGGATGACGGCGCGTCCGCCGATGCCCAGGGCCGGCGGCATCCCGGTGGCGGCCTCGCTGCGGCGGGCCTCGACCCAGCGTGACAGCAGGAGCACGTACCCGGCGACGGCGAGCAGGGCGAGGACGAGCCACGACCTGTCCCCGCCGGGCATGTAGTGCACCTGGATGTGGCCGAGGGCGAGCCAGTCCATCCACCGGTAGTGCGGCAGGCCCGCTCGGAAGGCGAGGTCCGGCCACATCGCCCACAGGTGGAACACCACGATGGTGAGCAGCTGCCCGCGGGCGGGGCGGGCGGCGACGAGCAGGTGCACCGCCTGCCACACGGCGGTGAGCAGGAGCGCGACGAGGAAGTGGGTGGCCCAGTGGAACCGGGCGTCGTGCGCGGCGTAGGAGGCGTACAGCCCGACCTCGGCCACGACGAGCACCCCGAGCTGGACGAGCAGGGTGAGCGGACGGAGCGGCCGGTAGGCGCGCGGCCAGCCTCTCCGGACGGTCGGCGCGGTGCTCGCCGTTGGCGCGGCGGTGCTCACGGGACCGCCCCGACGATCGTGGCGATCTCGAACGCGTTCTCCAGGTAGACCGGATCGAGCGTGAAGTACCGCACCTGCTGGTTGCTGTCGACCACGGCGTAGCCGACGCCGGGTCCGCCGTCGACCGGCGTGGGCAGGTCGACCGCGGCCGCGAGGCGCGCCTCGGGGTCGACGACGACCGGGGGTCCCAGGACGGCGGCGGCCTCCGGGTCCACGGGGCCGGGGACGACGAGGCGCACCTCGGCGCCGGCGGGCACCTGCTCGACCCACCGCTCCAGGTCGGCGCCGTCAGGTAGGTCGCGGTCGAACAGCAGCACCACGGGCCGGCCCCCGAAGTCGACGCCTGCCACCTCCGGGGCCACGGACGGCCCGGCCAGCAGGAGCCGGTTGCGCTGGTTGGCGGGGTCGGGCTGGTCCAGCGGTCCGGGTGGGCGGACCAGCAGGACGACGACGACGGTGAGGACGAGGGCGAGTGACAGGAACCACGCGGCCGGGGCCCACCGTGGCAGCGGCGGCCGAAGCCCCGGGACCCGGCCCCAGTCGTCGTCCACCACGTCCTGGCCGGTGGAGTGCAGTCGCGAAGACCTCATCGGTGCTTGAAGACCACGCGCATGAGCTCGTCGTAGATCAGCGGGTCGCCGCCGTTGATGGCGTCCGTCACGCACCGCTCGAGGTAGTTGCGGACCACGACCTTGCTGACCGCCTCCACGGCCGAGGTGACGGCGGACAGCTGCTGGAGCACGTCGACGCAGTACCGGTCGTCCTCGACCATCCGCGTGATGCCCGCGACCTGGCCGCTCACCTTCCGGAGCCGCAGCAGCACGTCGGCCCGGACCTGCTCGCTCATCATCGGTCGGCTGTCCGACTCGCAGGAGACCCCGGCCGCCGTTGTCTCGGTGTCGCGCGGGGCGTCACCGTTCCTGGCCGGGTCCGCCATGACGTTTCCCGCCAGGTCCGGGCTCGCGCCTCCGGTTGCCGGGTGCACCGGCCCGGGGTCACCGGCCGACCGCGTCACGTCGCGACCTTGGTGCCGCGGCGCAGGAGCAGGGCGACGGCGGGGTAGCCGGTGATGAAGCCAAGGACGATGCCGACCTGCATGAGGAACAGGAAGCTGACGCTGGTCACGGGGGGCATGTAGCCGCCAAAGTGCAGCAGGAGCATCCAGCCGCCCATGCCGAGGTCGAACGCCACGACCGTGACCACGGCCACCAGGAGGGCGGTGCCCAGACCGGCACCGGCGGAGGCCTCACGGGCCAGGTGCCCGCGCACCGCGAACTCGAACGCCAGAAGCATCAGGACCGCCAGGACCGCGATCACGGCGATCATCGCGAACATGTCGACGCCGAACAGGCTGAGCCCCGTCGCGAGGACCAGGGGTACGCCGATGACGTGCCCGACCAGCGACGCGGCACCACCGGCGAGGCCGCCGGCCGCGGCGGCCAGCGGGAGGCCGGCCGCGTGAGCACCCGGGTGGGCGGCCTGCCAGCGGGTGCTGCGGCGGCGTCCGGTCACGGCGTACAGGGGCAGCACGAACGGTCCCAGCCAGAGCGCGCTCAGCACCCAGACCGCCTCCATGATCCGGACGGGCTGGCGGTGACCCCTGCCGTAGATGTCGTAGGCGACCGCAGCGGCGCAGAGCACCGACAGCACGACGAAGACGATCGCCACTGGGGTGACCCATGAGGGCAGGATCTGCATGTCCATGTCCACGGTGGATGCTCCTGAGCTGAAGGGCCGGGTACTCCCCCGGAGTGTTGAAGGTACACCAGGGGAGTACCTGACGGTCGACGGGGGGTCGAGGGTTCCGGTGGCCTCGAGGCGGGAGCACCCCGTTCCGCACCGGCGGGAGCACTACCCCAGACTTGTGCTGAGACCGTGACCGGCACCCCGTCGCCGTTCGTCGGGGCTGGGCTCAGGTCCGTGGCGCCGGGACCGCCTCCGCGTGGATCGCGGCGTCGACTAGGAACGAGAGGGACTGATGAACATGTTGGCCCGCCACCGCACACCCATCCGCGGCGGCCTTGCGCTGCTGCTGACGGTGCCGCTGCTCGGTGCCTGCGCTACCGGCGACGTGGAGGCGGGCGGGGTGGCGGTGAATGCCACCGCTCCAGCTCAGGTCGCGGGGGACGAGCACGACGGGATGTCGGCCATGCCGTCCCCCGCGACGGAGGCGGGGGCGGGGGCGGGGGACGGCTACACCGCTGTCGGCCTGCCGAGCACCCACGTGCACGGCGTCGCGCTCAACCCGGCCGATGGTCGGGTGTACCTGGCCAGCCATGACGGGCTGTTCCGCTACGACGCCGGCGGGCCCGTGCGGGTCGGTCCTGTCATCGACCTGATGGGCTTCACCGTGGCCGGGCCCGACCGCTTCTACGCCTCTGGCCATCCCGGCCCGGGCGTCGACCTCCCGCAGCCCGTGGGACTCATCGAGTCCGTCGACGGCGGCGACACCTGGGCCGTCCGTTCCCGCGGCGGGGAGTCCGACTTCCACACACTGGCCGCGACCGGCGACGGCGTGCTCGGCTTCGACGGAGCCCTGCGCCAGAGCACGGACGACCAGACCTGGGAGATCCTTGACCCACCGGTCGACCCCTACGCCGTCGCCGTGTCCCCCGACGGCACCCAGATCCTCATCACCAGCCGGTCGGGGCCGCGCCGCTCCACCGACGGCGGGCAGACGTGGGAGGCCATCGATACCGCACCCCTGCTGCAGGTCGTGGACTGGGCCGATGAGCAGACGGTGGTCGGTGTCACCCCGACGGGCTCGGTCGCGGTCAGCGAGGACGCCGGCGCTACCTGGTCCACCCGCGCCGAGACCGAAAGCGCGCCTCAGGCGGTCGGCGCCCACACCACGGCCGACGGTCGACTCGGGGTCCTCGTCGTCACCGCCGACACCGTGCTGGAGTCCTCAGACGCAGCGCAGACGTTCGCGCCGCTCGCCCCGAGCTGACGCCGGGCGACTGCGGTGAGACCTGGTCGAGCCGGTCCGGCCGGGTCAGGACGACGTCGACCGACAGCGGTGAGACCGCTATCATCGTCCGATGCCGATGAAAACTGCCGCGGGGCCGCTCGACGTCGAGGTGGCCGAGGCAGCTGCCCTCGAGACCGCAGCCAGCCTGTTCCGGGGCCTGGGAGACCCTGCGCGGCTGGCGATCCTGCGCCATCTGTCGCTCGGCGAGCATCGCGTGGTGGAGCTGACCGAGCACCTGGGGTTGGCCCAGTCCACGGTGTCCGGGCATCTGGCCTGCCTGCGCGGCTGCGGCCTCGTGACATCGCGGGCGGTGGGACGGGCCTCGTTGTACTCCCTCGCTCAGGTCGAGCTCATGGACCTGTTCGCCGCCGCGGAGAAGGTCCTCGCCGCGACCGGGGACGCCGTCTTGCTGTGCCCGACGTACGGCCCGGGAGCCGACACGTGAGCGGCACGTGAGCGGCGCCAAGGTCGTCCCCCGGACGCTGACGGCGCAGCGCCGCTCGGTGCTGGGACGTCGCGCACAGCTGATCGCCGGGGCGTCGGTGACGTACAACGTCGTCGAGGCCGTCGTCGCCATCTCCGCGGGCGTGGCGGCGAGCTCGATCGCGCTCATCGGGTTCGGGATGGACTCGATCGTCGAGGTGTTCTCCGGCCTGGTGATCCTGTGGCAGTTCCGGCACAAGGTCCCCCAGGCCCGGGAACGGCAGGCACTACGCCTGATCGCGCTGTCGTTCTTCGGCCTCGCCGCCTACGTCAGCGTCGAGTCGGTGCGCGCCCTCGTCGGCCAGGCCGATGTCGGGACGTCGCCGGTCGGTATCGGACTGGCAGTCGCCTCGTTGCTCGTGATGCCGTTCCTGTCCTGGGCGCAGCGGCGCACCGGCCGCCAGCTCGGTTCCGGGTCCGTGGTCGCCGACGGGACGCAGACCTTGCTGTGCACCTACCTGTCCGCGGTGCTGCTGCTCGGGCTGGTTCTCAACGCCACGCTCGGCTGGTCATGGGCCGACCCGGTCGTCGGCCTCGTCATCGCCGCCGTCGCGGTCAAGGAGGGCCTGGAGGCCTGGCGCGGGGACAACTGCTGCGCCCCGCCGCCCTCGGCAGGCAGCCGCGCCGGAGTGGACAGCGAGGACGGATGTTCCACCGGCTGCTCGCCCGGGTGCACCTCGGCGTGCTGCGTGAGCCCCGGCGCCACGCAGGACACGGTCGCCCGGGGAACCGCTGGGGCCGAGGCCGGCGGAGCGCGACGGTGAGCGGCGCGCACTCCCACAGCCACGGCCTACCGTCGGCCGCCGCCGGCCCGGCGTCGGCCCGGCACCGGCGCCGGATGCTGCTGGTCCTCGGCATCACGCTGTCCGTGGTGGGTGTGCAGGTCGTCGGCGGGCTGCTGTCCGGGTCGCTGGCGCTGCTCGCGGACGCCGGGCACATGCTGACCGACGCCGCCGGGGTCGGGATCGCCCTGCTCGCCAGCCACATCGCGATGCGGCCCCCCACGGACGCCCGCAGCTACGGCTGGCAGCGCGCGGAGATCCTCGCCGCCCTCGCCAACGCCCTGCTCCTGGCCGGCATCGCGGTCTGGGTGCTCGTCCAGGCCGCCGGCCGGTGGGAGGACCCGCCGGAGGTGTCCACCGGCATCATGCTCGCCGCCGCGGTGGTGGGCGCGGTCGCCAACGGGGCGTCCCTGCTGCTCCTGCGGGGTGGTCAGGCGGAGAGCCTCAACGTCCGCGGTGCCTACCTGGAGGTCCTGGGGGACCTGCTCGGCTCCCTCGCGGTCATCGTCGCCGGCGTCGTCATCGTCCTCACGGGGTACGCCCGCGCCGACGTCATCGCCTCCGTCGTCATCGGCCTGATGATCCTGCCGCGGGCGTGGTCGCTGCTGCGCGACGTCCTCGACGTCCTGCTCGAGGCGACCCCAAGGGGCGTGGACATGGACGAGGTCCGTGCCCACATCCTTGAGGTCCCCGGCGTGGAAGACGTCCACGACCTGCACGCCTGGACCATCACCAGCGGAGTCCCGGTCCTGTCCGCCCACGTCGTCGTCGACGACGACTGCCTGGCCCGTGGGCGTTCCGGTGAGGTTCTCGACCAGCTCGGCGCCTGCCTCACCGGGCACTTCGACGTCGACCACTGCACCTTCCAGCTCGAGCCCGTCGGGCACCGCGAGCACGAGCCGGCCCACCACCGCTGACGGGTCGGCGCCGCCCGTCCCTGGCCCTGGAGCGAGATGGTGCCAGGCTTGCCGGCATGAACGACGTGGTGCGGTCCCTCGTCCTCTTCGCCCTCGCCGCCCTCGCGGAGATCGGCGGCGCCTGGTTGGTGTGGCAGGGGGTCCGTGAGCACCGTGGGTGGGTCTGGGTCGGGGCCGGCGTGATCGCGCTGGGGCTGTACGGCTTCGTGGCCACCCTGCAGCCGGACGCCAACTTCGGGCGCATCCTGGCCGCGTACGGCGGCGTCTTCGTCGCCGGCTCCCTCGCCTGGGGGATGGTCGTCGACGGGTTCCGTCCCGACAGGTACGACGTGACGGGCGCACTGGTGTGCCTCGTCGGCGTGGCGGTCATCATGTACAGCCCACGCCCCGCCTGACCCACGTGGACCCGACGCCGTGGCGCGACGGTCTTGACGCGACGGTGTCGACGTGACGGCTGCTACCCGCCGGGCCGCGGCCGGAGGGACTATGTCCTGGCAGGCACAGCGAGCTCGTCCAGCAGTGCCCGTACCCGGCGCTCGATCTCGTCGCGCACGGGCCGGACCGCGTCGACGCTCTTGCCCGCGGGGTCCTCGAGGACCCATTCCTCGTACCGCTTGCCGGGGAAGATGGGGCAGGCGTCGCCGCAGCCCATGCTGATGACGACGTCGGCGGCGCGGACGGTCTCGTCGGTCCAGGGCTTGGGGAACTCGGCGGAGATGTCGATGCCGCGCTCGGCCATGGCCGCGACGGCGGCGGCGTTCACACGCTCGCCGGGCTCGGACCCGCCGGACCAGGCGACGGCGCGGTCCCCGGCGAGGTGCTGGAAGAAGCCCATGGCCATCTGGGAGCGGCCGGCGTTGTGGACGCAGAGGAACAGCACGGTGGGCAGGCCGTCGTCGTGGTGGCCCTCGACCTTGGCCAGCGCGCGCAGTCGCTGCCGCGCGAACCGCTCGGCCATGAGCGGGAGGAACCGGGTGATGGTGGCGCGGCCGGCGAACTGGTCGTAGCTGGTGACGAGGAACCGGTCGACGGTCTTCTCGTTGAACGTGCCTGCGAACTCCTTCGTGAGGTTGCTCGCAGCGATGCGGAGGGAGAGGCGTTGCGAGGTGTCGAGCTGGGTGTCGGTCATCTCAGGACTCCTGCGTGTCGGTGAGGGCGTGCCCGAGCCGGTCGGCGCGGACGAGGATCTGGGCGAGGGCCGCGTCGAAGGCGGCATCGGTCCCGGTGCGCACGGGATCCGGCACGGACCAGTGGACCGCCGTACGGTCCAAACCGAGCGAGGTCTCGTAGGCGTTGTCGCACACCGCCACGACGAGGTCGTCGGGGCGAAGGACGTCGGCCACGTGGGCGGTGGGGTGCCCGGATAGGTCAAGGCCGTGGCGCCCTGCGGAGTCCACCGCTCCCGGGTGGACGGACGAGGCCGGGGCGGTGCCGGCCGAGGCGGCGGGTATGCCGCTGGCGCGCTCGAACGCTGCCCGGGCAAGGTGCGAACGCGCGGAGTTGTGGGTGCAGACGAACACGACCCGGGGCGCCCCCGGCATCATCGGCCGGCTCCCCACCACCTCGAGAACAGCGGGATCACCCAGCTCGAGGGCGACGTACGTGCGCCGTCGATCCCCCTCGGAGCGCGACCGTCGGACGACGCCAGCGGCCTGCAGGACCTTGAGGTGATGAGCGAGCAGGTTCGAAGCCATGCCGAGGCGACCAGACAGCTCACCGGGGGACAGGTCCCCGACGCCCAGAGCGTCGACGATCTCGACCCGGACGACGTCCCCGAGAGCGGCATGAAGCTCTGCACGCCGAGTTGCCTGCACTGTCACGAGAGCCAGGCAATCAGTCAGTGAACATTGAGTCAAGTCTGATGGAGCAATAGTTCGGCTCGACGGCACAGACCCCGCCAATCCGCCTTCTACCGCTCCAGGTCTGTGCTGGCGCGCACGGCCCCCGTGAGGTCGAGGTCGGGCGTTCCGTGGTTCGTGAGAACGCGGGCGCGCGGATGGTGTCGCGGGGTGCGAGGCCTTGTCGTGCGGTGGCCAAGGCGATGGCTGCCTCGCTGTTGGGGAACGGGTTGGGCCCCGCGGCGTGGGCGAGCTGGTGGGCGGTGGTGCGTGCTCGGACGAGGCGGTGCATCAGGTCGGGCTGCCACTCCGACTGAGGCGGCTGACGTACCCAGAGGGTGCTGGTGGCGCGTTCGTTGGGGTTGGTGACGAGCCAGCCGGCGGTGGCGAGCTGGTGGCGGGCGGCGCGATGGAGGGCGTCGACGACGGCGGGCTGGCTGCGGGCGATCGCGGCGGCGACCCGGGGCGCGTCGGGGTGCTCGGGGCTCATGGCGGCGACGTAGGTGAGCAGGAGCTGTGCCTGCTGCAGCGGTCGCTGGTCGCTGGTCGGTTCGATGGTCTGCAGCTGACGGGGCACCACGGCCTGCAGCTGCGCGAGCTGCGCGCGGGAGGCGCCGGCGATGCCGGTGTCGTCGGTGTCGCCGGTGAGGCGGGCGACGTGCTCGACGAGGCGGGCCTGGGTGCGGGCGAGCTGGGTGAGGTCGCGGGGGCTGATGGTGTGGGCCCGGTCGAGCAGCTCCACGGTGGCGTCCTGGGCGAGGGGGACGTGCACGGGGGCCTTGACCGCGGCGGGTCGGGTGAACGGCTGGCGCAGCGGGGCGACGTCGGGCAGGGGACCGCGGGCGGCGAGCTCGCGGGTGCGTTCTCCTGCTGCCCGGAGCCCGGCGGTGGTGGCGGCGGCGTAGCGGTCGGACAGCACGCCGGGGGTGATTCCGAGCTGGGCCTGGACGTCGACGCTCATCCGGGTCGCGGCGCGGGCGAGGTCCTCGTCGAGGTGCGCGAGGCCCTGGGCGATGGAGCCGACGTCGGCCATCAGCGACCACGCCTGGTGGCTGCGGGGACGTGAGGCGGGGTCCGCGGTGCCGGCTGAAACGGCCTACCCGGCTGACCGCCGGGCGACGGTCTGTTCCTTGTGGGCGTCGGCAGCGTCGTCCACAGCCTCCAGCGGTCCTGCCCGGTCCACAGCGGGAGGCGGCGGGCTGATCCCTTGTGATGCGGGTCTGCGTTGCTCGCCCTGACCACCACACCCAGGCGCCGCCCGTGACCGGGGCGGGGAGGAGCAGTCATGAACGCACCCGGAGACAAGGCCGTGGACCATCACGACCTCCTGGCCCTGCGCGCCCGCGCCGACGTGGGCGACTACCTGCGCGTCGCGGAGACGGAGAGGGCCCCCGGCTCGCTGGAGGGGCCCGCCCGGCAGCGCCCGGGTCACGACTCGCCGGTGGTGGTCTGCCTCGTCCACATCATCATGCTGGTCGATTCCGCGATCGCCGCTGAGAAGAGCCGGCCGGGCGGTGGTGATACGTCCTTCGTGCTGGGGATGGTGCTGATCGCGAGCAGGGCGGCGAACCTGCTCCCCGAGGGCTGTGGCGATGACGTTCTGCCGCCGGAGGTAGAGGGACTACAGGCGCCCGCCGGGGAGCCCCTCGGGCTTTTGTGCGCAGCCGAGGAGCTCACTCGGGTGCACGAGCCCGAGGACTTCGAGCCCGGCTACTCGGATCTGGTGGTGTCCCTAATCGATCTGATCCGGGACTGGACGCCGTGAAGGATGGCAGCGTCAGCCATGGGAGCAGCGACAGACCCCGGGGTGCCGGGTCGGCGCCTAGTGGGTCTCGGGATGCCGATCGGGTGCCCGAGGCATGGGCCAGCGACCGGCGGAGCGTGGGGGAGCTGGTGCGCTCGGCTGACCGGCTGTCACGGTCGATGCTTCACGACGTCACCGGTGATGACGCGCCGGCGCTGCTGCGGACCTGGGGGGAGACGGTGCAGTCCGCCGGAGACCTGTGGCGGGCACTCCCAGCCCCGGAGTGGACTGCGTCCGGTCAGCGTGACCACACGGTGATGACGCGCCTGGACACCCTCGCGCAGACGATGCACCGCAGCCAGGTCAGAGCCGGGTGGCCCGGAGAGGGGCCACTCGACGTCCGGCTGCTGCACATGGCGGAGACCTTCACGCGGGCAGCCGACCTGATCGAGCGCTACCACCGCCCGCGGCAGTCCGTCCACGCACTCAGCCCGGAGGTCCGGGCCGACGTGGAGGCGACGCGGGTCCGCGTGCTGCATGTGCTCAACGTCAGCGCTCACGCGATCGGTGTGGCAGTGCGCCGGCACGTCGACGACGAGTGGGTGCGCAACCACCGTTCCCGGAACGAGCGGGTGAAGCGTGCGCTCCCGCGCGGGCAGGAGGCGCTGGCCCGGCTCGAGGTGTTCGAGCGGCTGACCACGCACGCCGGGCCACGGTTGGCGCGGGCCAGCGCGGGCGAGCACGTCGACGGACCGCCTCGAGAGGGCCGGTTGCAGGAGGCGTTGGTGCGCTGGGACATCCACGCCCACCGTGCCGCCGCGTATTCGCCGACCCCGGCGACACTCGCGGTGATCTCAACCGCCCAGGTCGACCTGGCCAACGCGGTCGGAGTGGTGGTCCGGGCCGGGCTGGCCGCGGGCCAGCTAGTCGAGAGCGACGTGCGGCGCGTCGGGGCCTCGGCGGAGGCGACCGTGATCGCGTGGTCAGGGCTGGCGGATCGCTGGCAGGCGCTGACCGCTCCCACCACGCGACGCGTCGACCAGGACTTCCTCACCGCGGTGGGGGAGCTGCGGGCGGCGGTTCTGGAGATCACCCACGACAGGACGACCGTCGCCGACCCCCAGACCATCGCCGAGCGAGTCGATGTCCGCGACGTCGCCCACTCCCTGCAGGAAGGCCTCGCGGCGGCCGCGGATCTCGCGAACGTGGTCGGTGACGCCGCCCGCGACCCGAAGTTGCTCGCGCCGGCACGTGCGGTGCTCGCCATACACCGGACCCTGGACGACGGCACCGCAGGCTCAAAGAGACCCGGGTCGGAGCCGCTGGCCAGCCCCGTCGACCCCCGCGACGTCCAGAGCAACCGGCCGGTCGCCCTGTCTGCACTGGTCCGGGCAGACCTGGTGAAGGCTGCGGACGACACCGTCACCGCTGCGGGAACGGCCATGTCCGCCGCGTCGGTGCTCGAGCGGTCGCACGCAGGCCCCGCCGCCATGGCTGCCTCGGAGCGGCAGGCGGCCTCCCGCCGCCACGAACAGCGGGTCGTGCAGATGGTGCTGCCGCTACCGAGCGCGGCCTGGGCCCGATGAGAAGCCGGGCGGCCCTATGGTCGGCTGGTGGACAGCACCCCGGGCCTGCGTCCCGGTGCGCTGCGCGCGGCACGTCTAGCGGCCGGCCTCACCCAGCACGAGCTGGCTCGTCGCATCGAGGTCGCCGGCGGGGAGCGGATCGCCAGCTGGGAGCGGGGCGCCGTCGTCCCGCGAGCCCACCTCGTCCAGCGCCTCGTGCAGGTGCTGCAGGTCCCGGCCGAACAGCTGCTGGCGCCGAGCGAGGTCATGGGCCTTCGGCAGCTACGCGTTGCGGCCGGCCTGAGCGCGCGAGAGCTCGCAGACAAGGTGCACGTGTCCGTACCCACGCTGGCGCGCTGGGAGTCGGGCCGCTTCACCAGGCCCCTACGACACGAGGGCATCCGGCTCCTGGCGCAGTCGCTCGACGTCCCGGTCGAGCGCGTCCAGCAGGCACTTGCACCTTCATCACCCTCCCAGGACGCGTCCCCGGGTCAGGACACGGCCACCGGGAAGTGACCCGCCTCGTGAGCCCGGCGGGCAGTACCCCGCCCTGCGGACTGATGACCACCCGGACGGGCCTGACTCCTGATGTCTTGATCTGATCACGCTAGTGTGATTGGATCACCTTGACAGGTAGCGACCGCTAGCGGGATTTGGCGCCCTTGAGGGCAGTAAGAGCTCCGAGTCATGACGACTCGTGGCTATAGTCGTAGCGTTCCTGACGCACGGGGCGGGGGTCCCATGAAGCGCATCGTCAACTGCACGGCCGCCGCGGCAGCACTGAGCGTCGCGATGGTCCTGGGAGCGTGCACGAGCGGTGAACGGGACGGGCTGAATCTCGGAGACCCCACCGCCACCTCAAGCACCGCGGACTCCACCGTGGGTGCAGACCCCGCCCCGAGCAGCGCTGTCCCTAGTGCTTCGGTCCAGCCCAGCGCCGCCGTGGTGTCGGCGGAGGAGCAGGCAGTGCTCGACGCCTACCGCGCCTTCTGGGCTGCCCTCGACCAAGCCCAGGCCGACCCGCCGCGGTCTCAGGACTACCTGGCCCCCGTAGCCACGGGCGCGCAGTTCGAGCAGACCAACAGCGCGATCAAGGCGGACTTCCTCGCGGGGGAGGAATCGGTCGGTTCGCCGTTGCTGGCTCCCAGGGTCGCGTCCATCGACGGGGACATTGCGGTGGTCCACGACTGCCAGGACACGCGCGAGGCGGTGCGGCGGGACGTCGAGACGGGGGAGGTGCTGCTCGTCGGGATGGCTGAAGACTCCGTGGAGTCGACCCTCAAGCGGGTGGACGGCACTTGGAAGGTGGCCGGCACCACGTACCCCGAGCCCGCCGGGGTGTTCTGCTGATGCGTCTATCGACTATCACTCGTGCCGTCGAACTCACCACCGCCCTGGTGCTGCTGCCGATGGCTGCGGCGTCATCTGACCCTCCGGTAGGGCGAGGTGGCACTGATGGCGACACGGTGGAGACCGTGGTGACGGCGCCCGGTGCTCCGGCGTCCAATGGGCGGGGCGGCGGGGCAGTTCAGGCAGGGCGTTCGGGGTCCGGCGGTGCGCGGGCCTGCACCTACACGGGAGTGACCCCGGCAGAGGCTCTGGCTGCCGGCATGCGGTCCCCGGACGACGGGGGCGTCGACAACGTGGAGCGGGTCGAGGGGTCCTACGTGAGCCGGGACTGTACAGCCTCTGGCGGGGGGCGGGCTGTGCTCTGGGTGCCGGCCGGTGACGGTGCCGTGCCGGCGGGGGTGCCAGCCGTCACCGCCGCGATGCTCGCCCAGGAGGCGCGGAACTCCCTGCAGCTGCCGACGCCTGCGGTGGGGGTCAACCCCGACGGCTTGAACGGCAACCCGGCACTGGTCAACCTGCCGACCTGGTGGTGGGTAACCAACGCTGAGCCCCTGACGCAGCGCACGGCGGTGGGTCCGGTCTGGGCAGAGGTGAGCGCGCAGCCGGTGACGTCGGTGTGGGTGACCAGCGAGGGAGACCGGTCCGAGTGCGCCGGCCTCGGCTTTGCGTGGGCCCGGGGGATGGACGACCACGAGCGAGGGTCGTGCTCGCACACCTACCGCCAGGCCGACGCGGGCGAACAGGCCGAGGTCCAGGTGGTGTGGCGGGTGAGCTGGGTCGGTTCCGGCGGAACCAGCGGCACGTTGGACCCCTTCACGATGACGGCCAGCCAGGCGGTGCCGGTCTACGAGCGGCAGGCCATCGTCACGGCCGTGGACTGAGCCTCACCCTTCAGCACCGACCCCGCCTGCACCACACCAGTCCTCAGCCCCTTCGTCCACCGACCTCGACCCGAAGGAAGGCCGTTGACCATGTCGTCTGCGACTTCGTCCTCGCCCCACGCCCGTCCCCGGGTGGCGTCGGCGGCGAGCGGCTCCCGCCCGTCCGGCCCGTCACCGACGACCCGGGCCCCCCGGGGGGCCCGGGGCGGCAGCCGGGCCGCGTTGGCTGTGCTGCTGATCGTGGCCAGTGCCGCCATCGGCGCCGCCCTGTACCTGGCGGGAGACGACCGCACCCAGGTGGTGGTCGCTGCTCGAGACATCCCGGTAGGAACAGTGATCAGCGCCGCGGACCTGGTCGCCGCGGAAATGTCAGGGGAGGGCATCGGGAACGTCGCCGGGTCGGACGCCCGCCTCCTGCTCGGGCAGAGCGCGACCACCCGCATCCCTGCCGGTGCTCTGCTGCACACCGACATGTTCGACCTGGCGCCCCCGCCGGGGCAGGGCAAGGTCGCCATCGGGCTCGCGCTCGGCGCTGGACAGCTGCCTGCTACCGAGCTCGCCCCGGATCGGCTGGTGCAGATCGTCCAGGTCCCCGCCGCGGCCGACGCGGCGGCCCAGGACCCCATTGGCACGGTGCTGGTAGGTGAAGCACTCGTGCTGTCGGTAACCGCCGACCCCTCCGGCGCCTGGTTGGTCACCGTCGCCGTGGACCGCGACGACGCGCCGGCGGTCGCCGCTGCGGCCGCTGCGGGCCGGACCACCCTGGTCATGCTCCCGGTTGCCGCCGCCAGCACGAACAACAGCACGAACAACAGCACGAACAACAGCACGAACAACAGCACGAACAACAGCACGGACGTCGGCACCGGCGACGGCACGGCCGGCACGGGGACGGACGGCGCCGCCGACGAGGGTCAGGGGTGAGCGGGTCGTGCTGATCGCGGTGATGGCTGACAAGGGGGCACCGGGGGTGACCACCTCGTGCCTGGTGCTGGCGCTCGGATGGCCTCGACCGGTGCTGCTGGCCGAGTGCGACCCCGCCGGGGCGGACCTGCCGTGGCGGGTCAACGGGACCAGCGGACCCCTGGTGCAGGGCGTCGGGATGGTGTCGCTGGCCACGTCCAGCCGTGGGGTGGCCGGGGGCCACCGGCGGGTGTGGGATCACGTGCAGCGGCTGGACGGTGGCCTGTCCGTGCTCGTTGGCCCCCAGGCGCCGGAGCAGGCAGAGGCCATGGGCGGCGCCTGGGGCACCATCGCCGACCTGCTCGCCGGCGTGACCGACCCGGACGAGACCGCCGGGACCGGGGTGGCGGGCGAGGTCGACGTCGTCGCCGACTGCGGGCGGCTGCTGTCCAGGTCGTCCCCCGCTGCGGCGGTGCTGCAGCGCGCTGATCTGGTGGTTTTGGTGACCCGGCCGACCGTGTCAGGGGTGGCTCACGCCCGCCACGGCCTGGGCGTAGCCGCCCGGGTGCTGAACGACGCCCCGAGGGCGGGGTCGGGTCTGGACCGGTTGGCGGTGCTGGTCGTGGACGACCCGCGCAGCCCCGGCAGCCGGAAGGTGCAGCAGCGGGAGGTCGGTGAAGTCCTCGACGGGACGCCTGGCCTGCAGGACGTCCCCGTCGTGGGGGTGCTGGCCCACGACCCGCGCGCCGCGGCCGCCCTGGCCGGGCTGTCGCCGAGCGGGCGCGGTCTGGACCGCTCCCCGCTGCTCTTGACTGCTCGCTCCGCGGCCGCGACCCTCGCGGCCCGCGCTCAGTCCCTCACCGCAACCACGCAGGTGCGGTCGTGAACCTCGCCGAGCGTGCCCTGGCCGACAGCGGGGAGACCCCGGTCGTGGACCACGGACTGGTGGGCCGCCTGCGTGGCGTCGTGGTCATGCAGATGGCCGAGGAGCGGCGTCGTCGCCTCGATGCGGGAGAACAGGAGCTGACCCGCGACGACGAACGACGACTCGGCAGGTCCCTGCTGATCCGAGCTCTGTCGCAGCGTCGCACGGAGCAGGTCGATGCCGGGGTGCCCCTTCCCGCGGAGACCGAGGACGACGCGGTCCTCGCCGCGGCGTTCGCTGCGCTGTTCGGCCTGGGCCGGCTGCAGAACCTGCTCGAGGACCAGGACCTCTCGGAGATCAACATCAACGGTCACGACTCCGTCTGGCTGACGTCGGTCGACGGGACGAAGCGGGCGGGGGCGCCGGTCGCGAACTCGGACGAGGAGCTCGTGGAGTGGGTCCGCAACGCGGCCACCTACAGCGGCACGTCCTCCAAGCCCTGGGATGTCACGAACTGGAAGATCGAGATGGCCCTGCCCGACGGGTCACGCCTGGTGGGTGCCCTCGGCTGCTCCCCACGCCCGATCGTGTCCATCCGGCTGGCCCGCTGGACCGACTTCACGCTGGACGACCTGCGCGCCAAGGGCGACTTCGACCACCGCCAGCAGGTGCTGCTGCAGGCCATGGTGGCCGCCCGGATGAACGTGATCATCAGCGGGCAGACCCGTTCCGGGAAGACGGTCCTGCTGCGGGCCATGGCGAGCGAGATCCCTCCGCAGGAGCGGATCGTCACCGTCGAGCACTTCCCCGAGCTCGGCCTTGACCGGGACCCGGTGGCCCACCCGGACTGCATCGCGCTGGAGGAGCGCAAGCCCAACGCCGAGGGTCGCGGTGCGATCACCCTGGCCGACGCGGTGGAGACCTCCCGGCGGATCAACCCCGACCGTCTCATCGTCGGGGAGGTGATGGGCCCGGAGATCGTCGACATGCTCGAGGCGATGACGCAGGGCAACGACGGCGGCTTCACCACCATCCACACCCGCTCCGCCCGTGAGGTCCCTGCGCGGATCGCGCTGTACGCCTCCCGCGTCGGCATGGACCGGGTCGCGGCCCTGTCCCTGACTGCGGCCGCGGTCGACTTCGTGGTGCACATGCACCGGGAGGACCTACCTGACGGGCGCATCGCGCACTACGTGTCCTCGATCGTGGAGGTCGGCCCCTTCGACGGCCAGCAGGTGGTCACCAGCGAGATCTTCCGCGCACCGCCCGGCAGCCGCCGGGCCGTCCCGGCCGCTGCGGTGTCCCCGGAGCGGACCGCTGCGCTGCGTGCGTGCGGCTGGGAGGACACGGTCGACCATCTGGACGACTACCGCGAAGACGAATCCCTCGGCGACGACCGCAGCGAGCAACGCGGTGACGGTCGTGGCCGTGTCGATGGCCGTGTCGATGGTCAGGTCGATGGTCAGGTCGAGCACCGGGCGGGGGGGATCTGGTGAGCTGGCAGCTGGTGGCTGCGGTTCTCGCCGGAGCCGGGTGCGGCACCGGCTTGTGGTTGCTGGCGGTCCCCGCGCCGGCACGTTCCACCGCTGAGCCGGGGATGCTGCTCCGGCTCAAGGTGTTCCTGTCGGGGCCGGCCGGGCTCCGCGTCGCGATCGGCGTCGGAGTCGGGCTGGTGGTGCTGGTGGCGACCCGGTGGGTGCCCGTCGCTGCCGCGTCCGGTGTCGCTGTGATCGTCTGGCCGGCGATGTTCGGTGCCGCAGCTGAGCAGCGTGTGATCATCGCGCGCCTGGAGGCGCTGGCCTCATGGGTGGAGGCCCTGCGCGACGCGGTGGCCACCAGCCGAGGTCTGCCCGAGGCGCTGCCGGCGGCCTCGGCCCGGGCACATCCCGCCATCGCCGGTCCCCTGCAGGAGATGACGGCCAGGATGGCGGCCCGCGAGCCTGTCGAGGCGGTGCTCCGACGGCTCGCGGACGACCTGGACGACCCGATCGCCGACCAGGCCATCGCTGCGCTGGTCTTGAACTACCGCGTCCAGGGCCGCGAGCTGAAGACGGCCCTGACAGGGCTGGCCGCCGCGACCCGACGGGAGGTCGAGACCCGCCGCACGGTGGAGTCCGACCGCCGTTCCACCCGCCGGGCCGTCAGCGTGATCCTCGTTGCCACCGTCGCGGTGATGGTCCTCATGGCGGTGTTCGCCCGGGACTACGCCGCCCCCTACGCCACCCCCACCGGGCAGGCGGTCTTGGTCCTGGTCGTGGGCTTGCTCGGCGCTGGTCTCACCGTGATCCGCAGCCTGTCGCGGTACGCCACACCGGACCGGTTTCTCATCGGCAGCCCGATCGAACGCAGCCAACCCGCACGCAGTCAGCCCGTGGGTGGTGGTGCTCGGTGATCGCCGCTGCCACCGCCGGTGCCCTGTTCGGCGCAGGTCTGCTGCTGCTGCTGAGCTGGGCCAGGTTCCGACCGGGCCTCACCGCACAGTTGCGCCGTGTCGAGAACGCCGGAGCCTCCGGTGGTCCCATCGGGGGGTCCCAGCCGGTTGCGGTAACTGGGCTGTCAGGCCGGGTCGGTGCCTTCGAGGGTCTCCTGCGGCGGCACGTCGGATCGCTTGCGGATCGGGTGACCGACGCCTCGGTGCGCGCCGACCTCGACCTGCTCGGGGTAGACCCGCAGACTCACGCAGCCCGGCAGGCACTGCTGGGGATCAGCGTGCTGGTGCTGACCCCTCTGCCTCTGCTAGGTGCGGCCACCGTGCTTGGCCTGCCGTGGCTGGCCGCCGGGTGGGTTGGCGTCTTCGCCGCCACCGCAGCCGTGATGGTGCCGAACCTGCGGGTCCGCAACCGTGCAGCGCGGTTGCGCCGCACGTTCATCAGCACCCTCACGTCCTACCTGGAGCTGGTGTCGATGCGTGTCGCCAGCGGCTCCGCGGTCGCGGAGGCCTTGCGCGACGCCTCCCACGTCGGCTCCGGGTACGGGTGGCGTCGGCTGCGGGACGCCCTCAGCAGCGCCCGCCTGTCCGGCGAATCGCCGGCGGCCGGCCTGGGCCACCTCGGTGAGGAGATCGCCGTCCCCGAGCTCACAGAGCTCGCGTCCCAGCTCGGCCTCGTCGAGGCCACCGGTGTCCAGACAGAGGCCACCCTGCGCTCCAAGGCCGAGGCGCTGCGCGAGCGGCAGCGCATCGAGCTGCACGGCCACGCCAACGCCCGCAGCCAGACCCTCGTCCTCGGACAGATCCTGCTCGCCGCCGCCTACATGGTCCTCGTCGGCTACCCGGCCCTCGCGGTCGTCATCAGCCTCTGAGCCGCTCAGACCCCTACGGACACCCGGAACCGCAACACCCACCACGCACCCGCTCGACAAGCACCCGACGAGAGGAAAACACCATGCGCACCCCCACCCGGACGACGACCGACACCACCCAGCGGGGCCCGGCCCTGGCCGTCGCGATGACCCTGGCCGTCGCGATGACCCTGGCCGTCGCGATGACCCTGCTCCTCCCCACCCTCCTGGCGGGGCTGAATGCCCGGACCCGTCGCATGGCACAGATGCACGACGAAGGCGCCTCCATCGTTGAGTGGCTATTGATCACGACGCTGGTCATCGGTGCCGCGATCGCCATCGGCGGCATCGTGATCACCAAGTTCACCACCAAGGCCAACGAGCTGGACCTGACGACCCCCTGACAGACGGCCCAGAACCTCGAGCCCCACCACCCACCCGGGCAGAGCCGCGCCACCTGCCGACGTCCCTACCGGTCGAGGAGCACCCATGACGGAACGCACGATGCGCCGCTCACGGCGGCTCGGACGGTCACGCCGGCGCCCCGGTGATGCCAGGGACACCGGCTCCAGCGTCGTCGAGCTCATCGGGCTGACCCCGCTGGTGGTCGTGCTCACCCTGGGCACGGTGCAGGTGGGGCTCTGGATGCACGAGCGCCAGCTGGTGACAGCGGCGGCGCAGGAGGCCGCCCACGCAGCTGCGGCAGCCGACCTCACGCCCGCCCAGGCCACCTCCCTGGGTGAGTCGGCGGCGGGTCGTCTGCTCGGCGACAGCGACGCCGTGCAGCTGGGGGCGGTCACCGTCGTGCGGGGCAGCGACGTCGCGACGGCGACCGTCACTGCGGTCGGGCTGTCTATGGTCCCGGGGGTCGACCTGAAGGTGACAGGCGTGGCCAGCAGCAGCGTCGAACGCTTCGTGGGTGCCCCGTGACCGGCCGCCGCACCCCACGCCGCCAGCGTCGTGAGCAGAGTCGTGATCGGCGTGCCCGGGGCCATGGCGATGCCGGCTTCTCCACCGCGGAGGTGCTCCTGATCGTGCCGGTGATCGTCGTGGCCCTGCTGCTCGTGGTCGCAGCAGGGCGGGTGGAGCAGGCGCGCCTACAGGTCACCGGTGCTGCCCGTGACGGGGCTCGCGCCGCCTCCCTGGCCCGGAGCGTGCCGGCGGCCCTGTCGCGGGCCGAGACGGCCGCCGACGTGGCCCTGTCGCAGGAGTCCGTCACCTGCGGCTCTGGGCCCGAGGTGCTCGTCGACGTCACTCGCTTCACCCCCGGAGGTCTGGTCGAGGTCACCGTGACCTGCCGAGCGCGCCTGGGCGACCTCGGCCTGCCTGGCCTGCCCGCCACGAAGACGCTGACGGCGACCGCCGCCAGCCCGGTCGAGCAGTACAGGTCCCAGCCATGACCCCGTCCAGCATGACCCCGTCCACCAAGACCCCGTCCACCTTGACCCCGTCCAACGCTTCTCCGACCAGGACCGGCTCGGTGGGGCCCCGACGACGCCCGCCTGGCCCGACGCCGGAGGGTGCGGCTTCCCGCGTCGGTGGGGGTGACCGGGGCTCGGCGACCGTGTGGACGATCCTCATGGTCCCCGCGCTGGTGTTCGGGACGGGGTTGGTCGTGGACGGTGGACGGGCGATCACCGCCCGCCAGGAGGTGATCGGGCTGGCCTCGGAGGGCGCCCGGGCCGCCGTGGACCGGATGGACGTCGAAGGGTTCCGCGAGCAGGGAGCGGTCAGGGTCGTTGCTCCGGGCGCCGCTCAGGCGGCGTGCACCTGGATCGGGCAGTACCGTCCGGACGCCTCGTGTGCCGCCACCGTGGGTCCGGAAGGGCAGGTGGACGTCACGGTGACGATCACCTACCGCCCCGTCATCCTCGGCGCCGTCGGCGTGGGGACGCAGGTGGTGTCCGCCACCGTCGGTGCCAGACCCGCGATCGGTGACACGCGGGAGGTGAGCCTCCCGTGAGGACGGTCACCGGCCAGGACCGTGCACGTCAGGTCGTGGCTGGGGCAGTCCTGTCAACCGCGGTACTGGGTGTCCCGGCCCTCCTGGGCGTGCTGGTGGGCTGGCCTCTGCCGAGCAACATGCCAGAGCTCACCGGGCTGACCGGGCTGGCGACCCGGCCCTTGCCGGGCAGCGCCGTCCTCGCCGTCCTCACCGTCGTCGCGTGGCTGGCTTGGGCGCACTTCACCGTCAGCGTCCTGGTCGAACTGGTCAACGCGACCGCGCGCCGCGGCCGCCCTCAGTTCCGGCTACCCCTGTGGGGACCCAGCCAGGACCTCGCCCGAAACCTGGTAGTGGCCCTGCTCCTTGTGGGTGCCGCAGCGCCACTGACAGCCGGTCCCACAGCGGCTACAGCGATGGCAGCCTCGGCTGCGGAGCAGGCGATGACGGCGCCCGGCGCACCGGCTCTCACCGTGAAAGGGCCAGCCGCGACAGGGCCCGACGAGTCCGGACCGACGCAGAGAACTCTGCCCGCCGGGCCGGTCGACGTGCTGCCCGGGCACGTCGGGCGCAGTGACACGACGATTTCGGTGCCGGACCCCGGAGCGGTCGACGGCGTCACCGCGGCCGCCACCAGGGCGTACCTGGTCAAAGCGCCGGCGGCAGGCCGCTACGACTGCCTGTGGCGCATCGCGGAGGACGAGCTCGGTGACGGCGCCCGCTGGGCCGAGATCTACGACCTGAACGTCGCCCTCCCGCAGCCGGACGGTTCGGCCCTGAGCGACCCCGACATCATCAAGCCCGGGTGGCAACTGCGGATGCCCGCCGATGCGGCGCACCTGCCGGCCTGGACTCCCACCACCATGGGCACCGGCACCGACACGACCGACGTATCTCCCGGGTCGCCCGCCCCGCCGGGACAGCACGTCGTCACAGCAGGGGAGTCCCTGTGGGAGATCGCCGAGAGCGAGCTGGGAGACGGGAACCGTTTTCCCGAGCTCGCCGCCGCCGCGTCGGGGGTGCCACAGCCCGACGGCCAGGAGCTGACAGACCCGGACGTCATCCGCCCGGGGTGGGTGATCCCTGTCCCCGCCGTCACCGAGACCACCAACAACCCCGTCGCGCCTGCACCCGCACCGACGCCGGCGCCGGTGCTCAAGGACCTGCCGTCCGCTCCCGACGTTGCCCTACCTGAGGCACAAGGCCCCGCAGGGGATCGCGGGGGTCTCCCGGCCGTCGGCGACGCGGCCCTGCCCGGGACAGGCCAGGGCGCCGTCGAGCGGAGCGGGCGAGCTGATGACCGGAACGAGGCGGGGCGTACGACCCCAGCAGCCGGGACCCTCGAGGTCGGGCCGGTCGTCGAAGCAGGCGACGACGCCGAGGATGACGCCGATGCCGTCTCTAAAGACGTAGACCCGGCCTGGCTGGTCACAGGGCTGTCCGGGGCGGGGACCGTCCTCGCGGCCGGCATGCTGCTGCTGCTGCGGCAGCGGCGCCGTGGGCAGGCCCGCGCCCGCCGCCCGGGTCGCGCTCTCACACTTCCCGGGCCTGCCCTGTTCCCGACCGAGCGGAGCGTCCTCCTCAGCGAACCTGCGGTGGAGGTCGTGGCGAGGCTGGACGAGATCCTCCGGCGACTGGGAACGGCCTGCGGCATGTCCGGTGAGCCGTTGCCCGCGGTGGCCGCGGTCGCGCTCGACGAGGCCGGCATCGTCCTGCACCTGAGCAGACCGACCGTGCTACCTGCCCCCTGGAGCGGCAGCACCGACGGGCTGCGGTGGCTGATCCCCCCGACGGCCGACGCCACCGAGGTCGGTCCGCTGGAGGTCGACCAGCCCGCCCCCTTCCCCGTCCTGGTCACGGTGGGAGCCGATGAGACCGGGGCCACGTGGCTGCTGAACCTGGAGGGTCTGGGTGCGGTGCGCGTCGTCGGCGACACCGACCGCGCCTTCGCCCTCGTCCGGTACATGGCGGCCGAGCTCGCGTGCAGCCTCTGGTCGGACGGGGTGCGAGTGGAGTGCGTGGGGGTGGGGGAAGAACTGAGCGCGATGAACCCGGACCGGCTGCGCATCCACGACAACGGCGACACCACAGGTGACCGGGTCGCCGCTGACCGGGTCGCCGGTGACCTGTTCGCCGGTGACCTGTTCGCCGGTGCCGTGGCGACCATCGACCGCGGCGCCGCCCTCGGGCTGGACGTGCCGGAGGCCCGCGCCCGGCAGGCCGGGGACGACAGCTGGCCGGCCCGAGTCCTCCTCATCGACGCCAGCCGCCGCACGCCTGCACTGGACGAACTCACGGCGTTGCTGCAGGCGCACCCGGGCAGGACGGGGACCAGCGTCGTCCTGCTCGAGGCGGGAGGGGCCGACAACGCGGAGCCGGGGGATGCAGAACCGGGGGATGCAGAACCGGGGGACGCAGAGCTTGGGGATGCGGCGTCGCGGGACGTGAGCGGCGTGCGACATTCGGTCCGCCCGGCGAAGGGCTGGTCCGGCAGTGCCGTGGTGGTTCGGGTAGGCGCCTCCGGCCGGCTGGTCCTTCCTGTGGTGGGCTCCCAGCTCACCGCGGTAGGCCTGTCGAGCCAGGAAGCCCACGGCTGTGCTGCCCTCTACGCGGTCGGGGGTCTCGACACGCCCATGCCCACCACCGCCGCAGACGGCGGCGCCGCCGACGGTTGGCGTTCCTGGGCCGATGACGCCGGCTCCATCAGGGACGAGCACACCCTTCCGAGGCACGACACCCCTGACCTCGTGGACCGGACGATGGGAGCGGGGGCCGCCTCGGCGGCCCGCCCCGGCCCCGACACGCCGGCACGCCGCTCCCAGCACCTCGGCGACGACGTTGCGGCCGACCACAATCACGACCCTGAAACCGAAGTCGCGGGCATCGGCCCGGACGAGGAGAAGGGTCGGCCCGCCGGCGTCCTCCAGCCGCAGTCGCTGCTGCCCATGCGGGACGAGGAGTACCTCGTCGTGGCGGCCACCACGCCGCAGGACCTGGACGCCTTGGCCCCGCAGGTCTCGGTCCAGGTCCGTCATGCCGTCGCTGAGGCCGACCCTGGCCTGGACGCCGACGTGGACGCCTGGTTCTCCGACACCTGCGAGCTTCCCCGCCTCACGCTGCTGGGCCCGATCGGTGCCCGCACCCGGGGTACGCCGGTCACCAAGCGCAAGCCGTACTGGACCGAGCTCCTCGCGTTCCTGGCCACCCGCCCCCACGGGGCCACGCCCGAAGAGGTCGCAGACGCCTTCGGTATCACGGCGACGAAGACTCGCGACTACGTCCGGGTGGTCCGGGACTGGCTCGGCACGAACCCACGGACCAGAAACCCTCACCTGCCCGACGCCCGGCTGTCAGCAGCCGGCCGGCTCCGCGGCGTCGGGGTCTACCAGGTGGAGGACCTCCTCGTGGACGCCGACCTGTTCCGGCGTCTGCGGCTGCGGGGCGAAACCCGCGGCGCGGCCGGTATCGCCGACCTCCGCACCGCGCTCAGCCTGGTCAGCGGGCCGCCGTTCGACAAGCAGCGCCCGGGCGGCTGGAGCTGGCTGGTCGAGGGAGACCGGCTCGACCAGCACATGCTGTGCGCGGTCGTCGACGTCGCGCACCTGGTAGCCACCCACCTGCTGCAGGTCGGCGACCTGCCCGCCGCCCGGGCCACCGCGGAGCTCGCCGCCACGGCGGCGCCGTACGAGGAGATCCCGCGCCTGGACCTGGCCGCGGTCGCCGCAGCCGGAGGGCATCCGGAGGCCGCGGAGCAGATCGTCCGGGGGCAGGTGTGCAACCGCAGCGACGACGGCGGCCCGCCCGACGAACTGCCCGAACGGAGCCAGCAGATCATCGACCGCCACGGCTGGCTGTCACGCGGCACCCGCGCCAGCTGACAAGGCCGGTACCCGCCCGCCCCGCCACCCGACCACCGGGGGTTGCGCCAACCCTCTCGTCGCGGGACCCGACGAGTTGGGGGACGTGGCCTGACCTGCGACGACACCTGTCCCCCCGTGACGTCCCCCCCTGCGTCCCCCCCGCGTCCCCCCTGCGTCCCCCCGTCCGTGACGGGGCCGGGGGGACGAAACCGGGGACGTCTGCTCGGCACCTTGCCGCCACATCCACGTGGCGGGAGGAGCCCCATGAGCGTCGCCGAACACCTCGGTCTGGACGATCCGGACACCAGCGACCTGATGCACCAGGCGCAGCGTCGGTGGCCGGACTGGGCCCAGGAGGACCCCCGCCTGGCCGGCCTGCCCGGCCCGCTGCAGGTACCCGCGTGGACGCTGGCCGCAGACCGCGCCCAGGCCGACGACGTCCTGCACGCCCTGGCGTCCCTGGCGGCCGTGGACGGCGGGAACGACCCCGCCGCGGCCACCACCTTGTGCTGGAGCCTGCTGCCGGCCGCGGTGTCCGTGGCCAACGAGCTCCGCGGCCTCACCCCGTCCGTCGACGAAGCCGTCGCCGCCCAGCTCTGGGTTGAGGTCCGGACGTTTCCCTGGCAGCGGCTGCGCAAGGTCGCGGCAAACATCCGCGCCAACACCCGCGTCGGGGTGCTCCGCCAGTGCGACGACCGCCCGCTGGGGCGGCCCGTCGACCGCACCTGGTCCGCGACCTGCCCGGTCGACCCCTCCGCTGCGTTCTGGGCCGGCATGAACGACCCCAGCTGCTTCGAGCCGGAGGCGGCCGCGGCGGACGAGCTGGTGGACGTCCTGCGGTGGGCGTGCACAAGGGACGTCATCAGCAGCGAGGACCGCGACCTGCTGCTGAGCCTGATGGAGGCCGCGGCCCGGAACCCGGTAGGCCGCCGCCGCCGCGGTGGCGAAGGTCTGATGTCCAACGCGTTGAGCGAGGAGGTCGCCCGCGGCTGGGGTGTGTCACCGGTGACGGTGCGCCGACGCACCCGACGCAGCGTCCAGGCCCTCGCGCAGGCCTGCCGTGACGGCCGCTACAGCGACGCCGCATGACCAGCGCCGACCCCCTCGCCGGCCGCCCCGCCGGCCACCTGGTCGGCCGCTCCGCCGGCGGCCCAGACGGTGACCGCCGGACCCGCCCGCGTGCCTTGAGGGCGGTGGAGGTGATCGACATGGACGAGCGTGCGGACGAGCGGGCCACGGCGGAGGTGGCACGGCTCTTCGAGATCGTCGGCCGCGAGGGCGAGGCGATCGGGCAGCTCGATGGCTGCGTGAGCCTGCTGCGGGACGTGCAGCAGGCGAAAGCCGAACTCGGCCGCCTCACCCCCACCCAGCTGCGCGCCGGCCTGCGGTACCGGCAGGCGCTGCTGCGCGCGGACACCGCATGAACGCCACCACCGCCACCACCGCCACCAACCCCACCACCGCGTTCGCAACGCCGGGCCAGGGTCTACCGGGACCTGCCGGTCGTCCGCACCGGCCGGCGGTGTCGGTGCCGGAGCTGAGGCGTGCCTGGGCAGCGGTACAGGCGGGCGCCTACCGCGCAGGGACCGACGCCCCGTGGGCGGGAGACCCGGTGACGATCTGGTCGGACACCCGAGCCCAGGACGACCCGACGGGCCAGACCGCGAACGGCTGGCCCGGGACGTGGGAGAAGGCGGTCGGCGAGCGGGTACTACCGGTGCTCGGCTGCACCGGAGCCTGCGGGGCGTCCACCGTGGCCGTCGCGGTCGCGACCGCCGCCCTGGGGGGCGCCACCGGAACCCCATCGGGCACCGCGGTCCGGGTGGTGGAGTGCAGCCCTCCCGCCGCCTCCGGGGTAGCTGCGGCCAGCGCCTCCGAGCTCGGCCGGGACCCGTCGGGCTGGCTGCGGGGGCAGCGAGGGGACCTGCTGCTCGAGCGGATCGCGGACGACGTGGACGCCGCGGACGGGGTGCCTCTCCCCTCCCCGTTCCCCACCGCCGGCCTCACCGCCGGCCCGGCAACGTCCAGGTCCGACCTCGCACTTACCGCCGTGCCCAGCGTCATGCCCCCGGGCGGGGGTGGACTGACCGTCCTGGACGTCGGCTGGGACCTGCAGCACGTCCTGGCCCGGCCCTCCTGGCTCCGAGACGAGGTGACGACCCAGGAGGACCTCCTCCTGGTCACCACGGCGACCGTGCCAGGGCTGCGGCGCCTGGAGGTCCAGCTGGACCTGCTCGCCGACCTTGGCCGCACCGTCCACGCCGCCGTCATCGGGCCTCGCCGGCGCCGCTGGCCCCGCGCAGTCGCGCACGGTCTCGGCCCGCACACCCGCGCCCTGGACGAGGCCGGCCGGCTCGGCGAGGTCCCCCACGACCGCGGGCTGGCGGTCCTCGGGCTCAGCCCCGCCCCGTTCCCGACGGCCCTGCTGCGGGCGGCCGCCCGGCTGCTGCCCCCCACCACCCCTACCCAAGGAGTCACGCCATGACCCGCCACCTGCCCACCGTCACCGACCTGCTCGCCCTCTCCACGGACTCCACAGCGACCCAGGTGCTGGCGGCGGTGTGCCCTGTCGCCCCTGGCAACGCCCAGCAGTACATCGACGAGATCATGGGCTACGTCCTATGGGGCGTCCTGATCATGTTCAGCGTCGGCGTGATCATCGGGATCGGCGCCATCGTCGCCGGGCGCATCTTCTCCATGCCCCACGCCAGCAAGGCCGGCGTCGTCAGCATCGTCGTCATGTTCGCCGCGGGCATCGGCTACCTGGTCCTGCCCGGAATGGTGGACGGGTTCATGGGCGACGGCTGCGTGGCTGCGACCCTGCCCGGGCTCGTGACTGTCCCGGTCGCATGAGCCGTCTCGGCGTGACCGCCACCCGCGCCGGGGACACCGAGACCTGGAGCCGGCAGCGGCTGCTCGGTGTCCTCACCGCGGTCGCCGTCACCGCCGTCCTGCTGGCGGCCGGGCTCGGCTACACCGTCTACCTGGCCGTGGCGGGCGGTACGTCCACAGCCACAGCCACAGCCACCGCGTCCGGAGCGCACGGCCGCACCGACGACACCCAGGCCCGCCGGGACCGGATCGCGGCCGCACCGATGCTCGCGGTCGCCCCCGGTGACGCCCAGCCGGCCGTGCCCGCTGCCACCGTCGGACCGGTCCTCGTCATCCCGCCGGCTACGACCGTCGGACCGGCGGACGTCCCCTCGGGCTTCCCCCGCACACCAGAAGGGGCCGTCGCCCAGCTCGCCGCGATCGAGACGTCCGTGTTCCAGGCGATGTCGATCCCGCTGACCGAGCAGATCCACCAGCAGTGGGTCCTCGATCCCGGCACCGATCCCGGGACCGGCACCGACCCGACAGGCACCGCGGCAGCCGAGGACCACGCCGCCGTCGGTGCCGCAGAGCTGGCGGGCTGGGAGATCACCCGCCATGTCCAGTCGTTCCTCGGCACCGCGCAGATGGGGCCGGAGAAGGACCTGACCACGACCGTCACCGTTACCCCGGCCGCCGCCCAGGTCAAGGGCGTCGACGGGTCGGAATGGGTCCTGGCGTGCGTGCTGCTGGAGGTCCGCGCCGTCATCGTCACCGAAGCCCGCCTCGGGTTCGGGCACTGCGAGCGGATGCAGTGGCACGAGGGGCGATGGGTCATCGACCCCGGCCCCGCGCCCGCCCGCGCCCCGTCCACCTGGCCCGGCAGCCAACGCAGCCTCGACGCCGGCTGGCGCACCTGGGTGCAGGCGGACCCCGAGACCACCACCGGACGAGGGGACGACAACGTCCTCCCGCCGTCCACAGGTCCCGGCGCTCCGTGGCTGGATGGCGGCTCCGGGGGCGATGACGGTGCTTGAGGAGTGGTTCGACCCGTTCGGGGTGCTCGCGGGCACGGCCGGGAAGATCGTGACCGACGCCTGGACGGTCGCCATGCTGGCGATGTGGAACGCGGGGCTGTGGGTGCTCCGGATGGTGCTGTACCTGATGGACGCCTTCGTCACCCCCGACCTGCGGGCAGACGGGCCCGGCGCGGAGCTGTACCGGACGACGCTCTGGCTGGCGGGTGCGCTGGTGCTGCTCATGGGCATGCTCCAGCTGGGTGTCACCGCCGCCCGCCGCGACGGGCAGAGCCTCGCCCGGGTAGGCATCGGCTTCGCTCAGTTCGCCGTGGTCTGGGGCGGGTGGCTGAGCTACATCGTGGCCCTGGTCGCCGCCTGCGGCGGTCTCACCCGCGCCCTGATGCAGGCCCTGCTGGACGTGACGTCATGGTCGGCGTGGAAGCCGTTCGAGGACATCGCCCTGCAGGACGTCGTCGACGGCACCGTCGCCACCGTCCTGGGGTTGTTGGGGTTGCTGCTGTGCTTGGCCGCGCTCGGTCACCTGCTGGTTATGCTCACCCGTGCCGGCGCGCTCATGGTGCTCGCTGCCACCGCGCCGATCGCCGCTGCCGGCCTGCTGTCCGACGCCGGACGGGCGTGGTTCTGGAAGAGCCTGCGCTGGACCCACGCTGCTGCCCTGAGCCCCGTCCTCATGGTCCTGGTCCTCGGGGCCGGCGTGCAGGCCACCACCGGCGTCGCCAACGGCCTGGCGGACGGGACCATGGCCGCGATCGGTACCGCCATCCCTGGAGTGCTGCTCATCCTCATCGCCTGCTTCTCCCCGCTGGCGCTGTTCAAGCTGCTCGCCTTCGTCGACCCGGGCACCTCCTCCGGTGCGGCGCTGCGTCGAGGGCTGGCCGTATCCGGGGGCGTGCAGGGCCTGCTGGGCGGCGGGTCCTCCAGCGGCGTCGGTGCGGGCTCCGGAGGTGGGGCCTCGGTGCAGGCCTCGGACGGCGGCCGTTCCTCCGGGGAGTCCGCGGGGGAGGACGTGACCAGCGCCCGCTTCGGCCAGGCCGAGCGTGGCTGGCTCAGCAGTGCGGGTGGGGCCCTAGGAACCGCGGCCGCCTCCGGGCTAGGCCTGATGCAGCGAGCCGGGACCGCTGGCGCCGCGGTCGGTGCCGACGCCGCCAGCCAGATGGGTGTCGGCAGCTCCAACTATTTCCCTGACCCCGGGGAGCGACCCCATAGCAACCGAACCGGTAGCGGTGGCACCTCGACCGACCGAGGACCTGGTCGCGGAGGCAGCCGAGGCAACCAAGGCGGCGACCCGACCAGCTCCCCGGACGTCGACGGCACCGGCGGCTCGGGCGGCGCCCCCGCTGCAGGGAGCCCGGCCAGCGCACCCGCACGGTCCTCAGCGTCCACACCGCCGGCCCAGGCTCCGCCCGTACCCGCCGCACCGGCGCCCGCAGGGCCCAGCAGCGCCGGCGGAACCGTCGCCGGAAGTGCAGGTGCAGGTGCAGGTGCAGGTGCCGGGGCCGGTGCAGGTGCCGGGGGGGCGGCGGCGGCCGTGCCCATCGTCCCCGTCTGAGACGTGACCGGCGGTCCAGCCCGGCTGCTCGGCGACACCCACTGATCTACCCCTGAGAGGACATGTCATGGCGCTGGTGTTCGACGACTACAGCAGGGACCGGATCGGCTGGTTCTTCGGCCTGAACGGCTGGCAGCTGGCGACCCTGGTGACGACCAGCCTGCCCGTGTTCTTCGCTGTCCGGTCCGGCCTCTGGCTCACCGCGGCCGCCCTGAGCGGGGGGTGGCTGCTGGTGCTCCTGGTGACGGTGGTCCCGGTCAGGGGCCGCCCGGCGACCGGCTGGCTGATCGCGTCGCTGTCCTACCTCGTCGGGACCGTCGCGGGCTGGACCCAGTTCCGGGCCCGGGCCTCGGTGGGGCGGGCCGGGGTGATGGAGGCACCCGACTTGCCGGGCGTCCTGCACGGCATCGAGGTCCACGACGGCCCGCCCCGCGGGGCGTCGCTGTCCCGCGCCGCCATCGTCCAGGACCACGCCGCGCGGACGTGGGCGGTCACCGCCGCCGTCGTCCACCCCGGCCTGGGGTTCGTCGACGCGGAAGAACGTGCCCACCAGGCCAACGGCCTGGGCGGGCTGCTGGACCTGGCCTCGCACACCGAGCTGATCGACGAGGTCCTCTTCACCGTCCGCACCGTGCCCGACGACGGCGCAGAGCGGGATCTGTGGATGCTGCGGCACCGGCGGGCCGACGGGCCCCCGCTGGCCCGGGCGGTCAACGACGACCTTCGCCAGGCCCTGACGCAGGCATCGGTCCGGACCGAGGCTTGGGTGACGGTCGTGGTGCCCGAGACCCGCATGGCCCGCGCGGCCAGGCAGTGCGGTGGAGGGCTCGATGGTCGGGCCAGGGTCCTGTACGGGCTGATGGGGGAGGTCGAGGCCCAGCTGCGCGCAGGGATGGCCATGAACGAGGTCAGCTGGCTGACGTCACCGCAGCTGGCGCTGGCGTGCCGGACAGGGTTCGCCCCCGGCGACCGGGCAGGCGTCGTCGCCGCACTGGCTGAGCGGGATCAGGCCGACGCCGCCCGCGCCGCTGGTTCCAGCGGTGCTCCCGGCGCCGCTGGTGGCTCTGGCGGTTCTGATCGTGACGGGAGCGGCGCCCCGCGCATCGCCGCGGACGTGCCGTGGGCACTGGCCGGCCCGGCCGGGGCGGAGGCCACCACGAGGCACTACACCCACGACGCGTGGAGCTCGATCAGCGCGACGATCACCCTGCCCGACAGCGGGGCCGTGATGGGGGCCCTCGCACCGGTGCTGACACCCTCTGAGCCGGGGGAGCGGCGCAGCTTCATGGTGGCCTACCCCATCCTGCGGCAGGCCACCGCGGACCGGCAGAGCGCCACCCGGGAGTGGTCGGCAGACCTTGGTGAGGAGCTGCGCGCCAAGGCCGGGGTGAAGATGCGCGCCCGGCAGCGGACCGAGGCCACCCGCGCACGCGGACTGGACGGCAAGTTCGCCCGCGGTCACTCCATGACCCGCCCGTACGCGGTGTGCACCGTCACCGTGCCGAGCACCGCCCGCGTGGAGGAGTTCGGTCGCCGCTTGGACGCCTCGGTGCGCAGGGCCGGGTTCGCCCCACTGCGCCTGGACCTGTCCCAGGACCTCGGCTTCGCCGCATCATCCGTGCCGCTCGGCGTCAGCCTCAGCCGCCGCGGTGACGCATGAGCAGCGTCCTGAGCCGCATGAACGGCCATGCCACGGGCCGCGCCCAGGGAAGCGCTACGGGCCGGGACGTGGGTCGGCTGCTGGCTGACTTCGGGCACGACCTGCCCGTCGCGCCAGCCCCGGCCATGGAGGAGAAGGACGCCCGGCTGTTCCGGTACGCCGGGCGACGCGGACCCCGGCGCGCGGGCCGCGGGTGGGCGACGGCGCCGGCGCCGGTGTCGACGTGGCGGATGACCAGCGACCAGGCGCCGGTGCTGTGGCCGTTCATCGCCACCCCCGGCCTGCCCCCGACGGGGGCCTGGATGGGCATCGACCAGCTGAGCGGCGGCAGTTTCTACGTCGACCCGTTCGGGTGGGTCGTCCGCGACGACATCCAGGTGACAAACCCCAACATCTTCTGCTTCGGCAACCCCGGGGTCGGCAAGAGCGCCACGGTGAAGGCCATGGTCCTGCGGCTGCTGGACTTCGGGTACCGGGCGCTCATCCTCGGCGATGTCAAGGACGAGTACGAGAAGCTCTGCCACGCGGTCGGCGTGGAGCCGTTCACCATCGGCCCGGGACTGCCCGCCCGGGTCAACCCGCTGGCGTTCGGCCCGCTCGGGCAAGGGTGGGCGGACCTGGACCCGGTGGAGGTGCAGCGCCGGTCCTCGCTCGTCTTCGGGCGGTGGCTCACCCTGGTCCGGGGTCTGGTCGGCAGCCAGCGCATCGGGGACAGCCTGGTGCCGTTCGGGCCCAGCGACGAGGTCGTCGTCACCGCAGCCCTGCAGGAGCTCACCGGTTACGCAGCCGGCGGCTCGCGGCTGGTGGAGGTCACCATCCCCCAGCTGTGGCACCTGCTGGACAACCCCACCGACAGGCTGATCACGCAGTGCCGGTACGCCTCGCAGAGGCAGTTCCTCGACGAGACCCGGCTGCTGCGCGACGCCCTGGGCCAGCTCGTCACCGGCGCCCTGGCCGGTCTGTTCGACGACCACACCAGCATCGACGTGGACTGGCGCGCCCCGATCCAGTCGCTGAGCCTGTCCCGGCTGGAACCGCTCGGCGACGAGGCCGTCGGGATCGCCCTGCTGTGCCTGAACTCCTGGGGGCGGGCGATGCGGGAGACCGCGGCACCCGGGGACCTTCGCCTGGTCGTGCGGGACGAGTCGTGGCGCCAGCTACGCCTCGGCCCGGACGCGGTCAAGAGCTTCGACGCCGACCTCCGGCTGTCCCGGCGCGGCGACCTGCAGATCGCCGTCGCGCACAAGCCCGGCGACCTGCCGTCCGCCGGGGCCGCCGGCTCTCAGGCCGCCGTCATCGCCAAGGAGATGCTGCACCTGGCCGACATCAAGATCCTCCACGGCCAGGACGCCGCCGTCGGCGACGACCTCGAGCGGCTCCTCGCCCTCGGCCCGATCGCCCGCAACCTCGTCACCGGCTGGGCCCGCCACGGCAAGGGCCGCGCCGTGTGGGGGGTCGGGGAGCAGCTGTACAAGGTCCAGACCGTCCTGCACCCCCTGGAGAAGCAGCTGACGTTCACCAACGACGCCATCCAGGGCGCCGGCTGACGGCGGACAAAGAGATGGTTATGGTCAAGGTCACCGTCGCCACCGTCGCGGCCAGCCTGCTCGCCGGCCCACTCCTCGTCGCGCTGCTCCTCGCCACGGTCACCGCCCCAGCCGTCGGCGCGCACCTGGCCACGCTCGCGTGCACCGGACCGGGTAGCACCCCGGCCGGTGCAGGTGCGGCCGGGGCCGGGGCCGGGGAGTGGCGGGTGCCGTTCGAGCAGGCGTACACGGTGTCCAACCGTGGCTTCGGCCGGCAGTTCCACCCCATCCACCGCGAGTGGCGCCCCCACACCGGGCAGGACCTGGTCTCCCGGCCCGGACCCGGCCCGGTCGTCGCCGCATCCGCCGGCCTCATCAGCCGGGCCGGTGACGGCGGCGCGTACGGCAACGTCGTCGACATCGACCACGGCGGCGGGATCAGCACCCGCTACGCCCACTTGGCCAGCATCGACCCCGCCGTCAGCGCCGGCGCCCAGGTCAGCACCGGGCAACGGCTCGGCGTCGAGGGCTCCACCGGCACCAGCACCGGCAACCACCTGCACTTCGAGGTCCTCCGCCACGGCACCGCGGTCGACCCGGTCGCCTTCATGGCCCAGCGAGGCGCACCCCTGGACGGGACGGCCGTCCCCCCCCGGGCCAGCGCGCCGGACGACGTCCCCCCTGCCGGGACCGTCCTCACCGGATCCCTCCTCGCCGGCACCGCCACCCAGCCGGACGCCTCGGGGGAGGCGGGCGAGGGCGGTGTGGGTTTCGAGCTGCCCCCGGCAGGACAACCCCGAAAGGCCTCCGTAATCAACGCGCCGGTCCCTGTCCCCGCCGACGTCGAGGCCCTCTACCGCGCGGCAGCCGAACGCTACGCGATCCCGTGGACCGTGCTCGCCGGCATCGGCATGGCCGAGACCGCGCACGGCCGGCTCACCGCGACCTCTTCCGCCGGGGCCCGGGGACTGATGCAATTCATGCCCGCGACCTGGACGACGATGGGCGTGGACGGCGACGGCGACGGTCGCGCCGACATCACCAACGACGCCGACAGCGTGCACTCCGCCGCGCACTACCTCACCGTCTCCGGGCTCACCGAAGGACCCGACGGGGTCCGCGCCGCACTCTTCGCCTACAACCGCGCCGACTGGTACGTCAACGACGTCTTGGCCTACGCGCACGCCTACGGCGGCGGGAACGTCCTGGGCGACCTCACCGACTGCGGGCCCGGCACCACCAGCACCGCCGCCGGCGGAAACCCCCTGCTGCCCCCGATCGACGACGCCCGGGTGGTCACCATGCTCACCTGGGCGCACGCCCAGGACGGTGAGCCCTACGTCTTCGGCGCCAACGGCCCCGACTCCTGGGACTGCTCCTCCTTCACCCAGACCGCCCTGGCCCAGATCGGGATCAGCGCACCCCGCACCGCCGCCGCGCAACGGGACTGGCTCGCGGCAGGGAACGGGTACCGGGTCCAGCTGGGCCAGGAGCGCCCCGGCGACCTCGTCTTCTGGGACTCCTACCTCGGACCCGACCGGATCGGGCACGTCATGCTCGTCGCCGACCCCGCCACCTTCAGCACCATCGAGGCCCGCGACCGCCGCGACGGAACCGGCACCTTCAGCTACGCCGACGGACCCGAGCGCAACCGGTTCGAGATCTGGCGCGTCGGCAACCTCTCCGACGGCGCCACCCTCAGCCGGACCTGAGCCAGCCGCACCCCGCACAGGGGCGCCACCGCACGCGCCCGAGGACCCCCCGCACTGGTGACCGCCGAGGGTGCCGGGTTGACGTGTGGGGAGCATGAGCATGCAGCGGTCACGCCGTCACGACCCCTACCCGTGGACGTGGGAGCTCCCGCTCGGCATCACCGTCGCCGTGGTGATGGTTCTGGTGCTGGCCGCCCACTGCGGCCGCGCCGTCGCGAACCTGCTCGCCGGGCAGCCCTGGCGCTTCCCGCCGCGCACCGAGCTGTTCACCAGCCTGCCCGCCCTCCTCCGGGGCGACGCTGCCGCCGGCCTCCAGACCCCGCCCGCGCTGGCACCCGGACCAGGCGCAGCGGAGACGGTGGCCACCACCGGCACGTTGTGGGCCTGCATCGCCGCCGTCGAGGTCGGGGCGCTAGTAGTGATGGGGCTGCTCGGCTGGCAGGCCCTGGCCCGGTGGGGACCGGGCCGCCTGAAGGGCATGGCCAGCACCGCAGACGTGGGACGCATGCTCGGCCGGTCCCGGCTGCGAGCCAACCGGGCCGTCATCCGGCCCGACCTCTACGGCCGCCACCACGGGACCCCGACCGCCCGGCACCCTGCGTCTGTCCCTTCGTCTCTCCCGACGGCTGCCGCCCCCGCGGGCTCCGGGCGGCGCAGGTGAAGGCGGCGGCATGCCGGGAGGTCGGCTGGCGGCTCGGGAAGGCGCAGGAACCCCGCGGGGGCGAGCTGTGGGTGCCGTGGGACCGCACCGCCGGCGTCATCGGCCCCCAAGGGTCCGGGAAGACCCTGGACCTGCTCACCCCGGCCCTGCTGGGCGCACACGGCGCGGCCCTGGTCACCCTGACGAAGGTCGACGACCTGCTCCTCAGCGTCACCGCCCGCTCCCGCGACGGACGGCAGGGTGATCGTCCCTGCGTCGTCCTGGACCCGTTCGGCCTGGCACCAGGCCTGCCGGAGCTGGTGTGGGACCCGATCGAAGGCTGCGTCGACCCGATGGTCGCCGAACGACGCGCCAAGGCGTTCACCGCCGGCACCGTCAAGGCAGCCGTGAGCTCCGGCGGCGGGGACGACACCGCCGCCCGCTTCTACGCCGCGGAAGCCGCCAAGGTGATCCAGGCGTTCTTCCACGCCGCCGCCCTGACCGGCAGGTCCCTTGAACATGTGCTGCGCTGGGTCGCCAACCCCCGCAGCGCCAGCGAGCCGTCGGAGATCCTGCGAGAACACCCCCACGCCGCACCGTTCTGGCACGGCCTGCTCCACGGTGCCCTCCACGGTGACGACCGCACCGCCGGGAACACCACCACGACGGTGCAGCAGGCCATGAGCCTGTTCTTCCAGGCCGACATCCGCACCCGCTGCACCCCCGGCCCGGGGCGGGCCAGCACCGACATCGCCGACGTCATCCGCCGCCACGGCACCATCTACCTCCTCGGCCGCGAAGACCCTTACGCCTCCGCCTCACCCCTCATGACGGCGCTGGCCGAGCACGTCCTGGACACCGCCCTCACCCTGGCTAACGAGTCCCCCTGGGGACGGCTGTGCCCGCCGATGCTGGCGTGCCTGGACGAACTGCCCTCCACCGCACCCATCCCGACCCTGCGCACCCGGATGGCGAACGAGCGGGCCCTCGGGATCTCGTTCATCTACGCCGCGCAGACCTGGAGACAGCTCTCGGCCATCTTCGGCGAACCGGAGGCTCGAGCCCTGTTCGGCCTCACCAACGTCCTCGTCATGTTCGGCGGCTCCAAGGACGTCGCCTTCAACCAGGAGGTGTCCGACCTGGTGGGCACGACACGGGTGTCCCGCAGCAGCTGGCAGACCGGCCGAGGTGGCCGGACCGTGTCCGGTGACGACATCGCCGTCCTGCGCCCAGAAGAGATTCGCCAACTGCCCGAGGGGCGCGCCCTGGTGGTGGCCGAGAACGGCAAACCCATCATCGCCCGCCTGCACCGGTGCATCGACGGCCGGCCGGGCCGACGACTGCTGCAGCAGCAGCAGGAGCAGCGCGACCGGGTCTGCGCCACCCGCAGCGGCACCGTCAGCGCAGCCGCCCGCGCCGTCGCCGCCCACGCCGAAGCCCGCCGGCACGGCCTCGCCGCCCACGAAGAGGAACCCCTGTGACCACCCCGTCCACTGCCCCCCGGCCTTCCGCGGGCCTGATGGTGGCGCCGTTCCCGCAGCCGGCCCAGCTGGTGCGGCTGGCCTACCGCGAGCTGCACATCGCGGCCACCGGCACCAAGGAGCAGATCGCTGCCCTCGGTGACCCGGCACTGCTTCCGCGCCCGTGGGACCCCGCCTCGTGCATCCAGCCGCAGCTACGTCGACAGGTGTGGGAGTGGCTCGAGCAGGTCGTCACCTGGCTCAACTCCGAATACGTGTGGGACGCCGAGGCCGCCGTCCTGCCCTGCTGGCCCCAGCACCCCCACCTCGTTCACGAGATCGCCGTCCTCGCCGACCAGCGCCGCCGCACGGGCGCAGAGCTGACCAGCGAGGCCCTGGAGGACTGGCACCGCTACAGCCTGCCCGCCTTCCAGGACCGCACCCGGACCCGCACCAAGGGCCACTGCCAGGACGGGCACGAGCCCTGGCCCGCCAAGGGACGCCACACCCGCCACACCGCCGAGGCGGCCCACCGAGCCCGGGCCGAGGTGTACGACGCGGACGCCCTCGCCTCCCAGGCAGGGGCCTCGCCGGCCCCGCCACGACCGGCCCGGCTCAGCGTCGTCGATCTGGAAACGGGAGAGCTCAACCCCTGATCGAGGGCTCGCGCCTGCTCTGCCACGAGTGACCACCGACCAGGGTGTCCTCAGCTCGCGGCGGCTCGACCCGAGCAGCCTCGGCGCCGACGCACGTAGCGGCCCTTGCTGACGCGCTCGAGCAGCGGGCACCGCAGGAGGACCTGGGTCGCGGCCTGGAATGAGCACCCCAGGCGGGTGAGGACCTGCAGCAGCGAGTCGGTGGTGACGCTGCCTGGTTCGGCCGCGGTCGCAGCTCGGCGCAGCGCGGCGTCCGCGTCGGGCGGGTGGTCCCACCACCAGCCGCGGCCCCGGCCTCGCGGCGGAACCCCTGCGCCGGGGGCCCGTGATCCGGGCGGGACGAGGGTGGGGTCCTGCTGGGCGACGTACCCCAGCCACGCACGCAGGACCGGCACGGGCGGTGGGCCGCTGCCCGGGCCGCGCGTGGTGGACGGCTGCTGCTCCCACGCCGCCTGCAGCCAGGCACGCAGCTGCGGCGTGCTGAGCCTCTCCGCCGACAGGACGCGCCGCGCGGTCCGTGCCGCGGTGCCCGGGCGGGGCCCTCCCGTCCACGCCAGGCACACCCACACCTGCCGGGCATGCACCGGGAGCACGTGCAGGGACGGGTGCGCGGCGAGCAGCCCCGCCAGCGCAACTGGGCCCGCCACCCACGACGGTGTGTCCACGACGACGGCGAGGTCGGACTGCAGCCGGCGCACCGCCCCTGTCACGAGCTTCATCGCCGCGGCCTTGTCGACCGCGGGGACCAGCACCCCGCTGGCCGTACCGCCGGCACGAGCCGGGCCGGTCCGCGCTGCGGGTGCCGACCCGGCGGCTGCCCGTCGCGTCGCGGTGACCCGGTCGACCGGGGACGCCTCAGCGGGTCTCCCGCGGCTCGCTGAGGTGGGCCACAAGACGTCCGTGCCCGGGGCGTCCACGCCGTAGAAGGCCAGCAGCCGCTGAAGCACCGGCAGCGACAGCGGGCGCTCGAGCGCACCGGCTCCGACGAGCTCGTCAACGACGTCGTCGACTGTCCGGACCCCCGCCCGGGCCAACGTCCCGGCGACCTGCTCGATCGCGCGCGGGACCGGTGTGCCCCGCGCGAAACGTGCTGCCTCGGCCCGCAGCTGACTGACCCGGTCTGAACCCACCACTGGCCCCGGCTGGGGACCAGGCTGCGGTGGCTGCAGAAGGTCGTTCAGGACGAGCAGCTGGTCTCGTCGTCGCAAGGGAAGAGCGTGGGCGAGGGCCACCTCCATGACCGCGGGCAGGGCGCCCTGGGGCGGCAGGCGCGGCAGTACCCGCTGCACCCGCCTCCCCGTGACAGCAACCAGCACGGGGCCAGCCTGGCCTGAGGCCGCGGTGCTGCGACAGGGCAAGGAGGCGTCTGAGGCCGTCAGTCACCCAGGACGACCGTCCGCCTCCACCGGCCCAGTTGAGTGATTGCACCCGACTTTGGGCTCGGTGGCGTTCTGGTCTGGCCCCGATTGCCGGGTTCAGCGCCGCGGCGCTGGGGACGCCGAGGGCGAGGACACGGCCCGCGACGTCTCCGCGGCCGCCTCTGGGTCGGTCCGGTGCCTGACGGTGGGTTCGGTCGCAGGCATCGGCAGGTCGAGGTGGGCGACCAGCCGGTACCGGAGTTCCTGGGCGGGGCGGTCGCCGAGCGGCGCGGCCTGCACGACCTGCCGGGTGGCGGCCGGGACGTCGTGACCCTGGTCGCTGGCGGCCTGCATGAGGTGGGCCAGGGCAGGCCAGTCGTCCTGGGTGACGAGCCGGGGGTCGAGGGTCGCGGCCACCTCGTGCCAGCGTTCCGCCGGCGCCCCAACCAAGGGTGTAGTTGTCCCCAGGGCTGCCGGGGATCCGTGCGTCCCCGTCCGGGTGGCGGTCTGCAGCCGCTCCCGAACAGCCCGGACGTCCTGCAGGGCCGTGTCTGTGGCGCGCCGGGGGTCGGCGTTCCACGCCCTGACGTGCTCGAGGAGCTGCTGGTCGACCTCGGCGCGGCCGAGGTCCAGCCGACGCGACACCTCGACGGCGGTGGCAGGCCACTCGTGTGGCGGTCGGGCGGCCGCCACGGCCATCGCCTCACCGACGGCCTGGCCGGGGGGCAGGTTCCTCAGCCGTTCCTCGAGGAGCACCTCACCGAGCGGACGGGCCTGGCTGAGGGTCTGCCTTAGCGCCGCAGGGCCGCGGGTCGTGTATAGGGAGGCGGGGTCGGTGCCGTCGGGCAGCTCGACCACGGCGGGGTCAAGGCCGTGCAGGGCCAAGGTCCAGTAGGCACGCTCGGCGGCCATCCGGCCAGGGAGGTCCGCGTCGGTGGCCACCACGGGACGGACGGCCAGCGGGCCGCTCACCGGGTCAACATGGGTGGCGATCTGAGTGGTGATCTGGGCGGCGAGCTGGGCGGCCTGCTGGTCGGTCAGCGCGGTCCCCAGCGGCGCGACACCGACGTGGCTGCCTCTGGTGGCGAGGGTGACGGCGATCGCGTCCATCGGTCCTTCGACGATGACCGGGACGGCTCCGCCGCGCAGGAGGTCCTCGCCGGCGACGTACAGCTGGGCACCCTTGACGAACGCCAGGGTGGTGGCGGTGTTGAGGTACTTCGGTCCACGCTGTTCGGTGTCGGTGACGTGCGGATGACGGCGGCCGATGAACCCGAGGACCTCGCCGTGGTGGGTGATGGGCAGCACGGCCCGGTCGCGGAAGCGGTCGATGAGCCGGCCGGTGGTGGCTGTGGTGGCGACGCCCGCGGCCAGCATCTCCTCGTCCGTGACGCCGAGGTGTCCCAGGTGGCTCACCAGCCCGTTCCAGCCGCGGGGTGCGTAGCCGGGCCGGGCGGCAGGGCCCTCGACAGGGTCGTCGGCAGGGTCGTCGACGAGGTCGTGCCCGAACCGTTCCAGCAGGTGTGCTTGTGCCCACGAGCCGCGGTACTGGCTCTGGAACCAGTCCAGGGCGAGCTGGTTGACCTGCACCACCCGCTCGCGGGAGACCGGGGCGGTCTCGAGCTCGTAGGCCCGCTGCAGCTGCCGCTCGACGTCGCCGGCGCTGGGCTCTGGCGCACCGAGCACGTCCCGCAGCCGGGCCTGTACCGCGAGGTCGGCCGTTACGGCGGCCGCATGGTCGTGCAGGTCCAGCGCGGCTGGGGCGTCGGGGACGTCTGTGCGGTCGACCGGGTTGGGCACGGCAGCGGGCGATGCGGGGTGGCCGGAGACCCCGAAGTCCCCCCGCACTGACAAGGCGTGCAGCAGGTCGTCGTGGGGGGCGATGTGCGCCGGCTCCACGCTTATGGGGGGCCCGTCGCCGGCGCGGACCGGGAGGTCGGGGTCGACGCCGTCCCACAGGTCTGTCGGGGGCGGGTTCTCGGAGACGTCGGGGTGCTGGCTGGTGCCGGGGGCGGTGCTCGGGTCGGTGAGGACGGAGGCCCGCCACACCATCGCCAGGCACATCTCCTCGGCCGGCACCGCCGCGGAACTAGCTTCGGACGCGGCCGTGGGCGTGCCGACGGCGGCCAGGCCGGGTGGGGTGGCGGCGCTGAGCAGGGCGTCGACCTGCCAGCCGCGCTGCAGGCCGTGCTCGACCACGGCCACCAACGCCGGCCACAAGGTGCTGGCCTGCACAGCCTCGGCGCCGTGGCGTCCGAGCACTTGAGCGACGCGGTCCGCCCATGGCACGGGGAGCGGCTGGCCGCTGACGTCAGGGGCGGGGGGCCGGTGGTCGGGGGCGACGGCCAGGGCAACAGCGGGGGAGACGTGCCGGCTGATCCGCCACCACAGGGCGGCCGCGGCGTGGTCGTCGGGCAGCGGAGCGACCCGGGCGGCGTCCACCAGCAGGGGGCGGGCGTCGATCCCGGCGCGCGACAGCGCGGCGAGACGTCCAGCCAGGACAGGGGTGAACGCGTCGGCGGCGACGGCTGGCGCGGTGAGGCGCAGCAGCTCACCCCACTCGGCCATGGCGGGCGTGCGGCCGCTGTCGAGGTGTTCCTGCAGGGTGCGCTGCCAGGTGCGGGCCGCCTTCTGCAGCTGTGGCGGGCCGGTGGGGCGGCGGTCTCCCGGCTCGACCTGCATCGCAGCCCGCCACACCTCGACGTCGGCGACGACGTCTGCCGGCGGCCTCGGACCGGCCTGCTCCAGCCACCCCGGCACGCCTGACGCGTCGCCGACGCTCGCGCGTACCTGCGCCGCCAAGTCCACGACCAGGTCGGCGCGGTCCTTCAGGTAGGTGCCCCAGATGCGGTCCTGGGCGAGCTGCGTGGGGACGCCGGGCAGCCATGGCAGCGGCCCGGGGCCGCTGCTGCGGGACCCGGAGGCGTCCAGGCGCCAGTCGAGGACCGCGGCGGCGTCTGCTGCCCCGTCCAGGGGCCGGATCTCCGCGGCGCGGTGCAGGGCGTCGACGGGGTCGGTGCCGGCCGCGGCGAGCAGCATGAGGTGGGCGCGCAGGACGGGCCATGCGGGGGAGGTCGGCAGGCCGTCGACGACGCCCGCGACGTCGGTGGCTGCGGTGTCGATCCGGCGGGCCACGTCGGGGCCGAGGACGTGCTGCGCGGCGGCGTGCAGCGCGTCGACGTAGCGGACCGTGGCCTGGCCGAGCAGGACGGCTGGGGCGGCATGCTCACGCTGCAGCGTGCTCGCCGACGTCGGGGCGCCGTCGCGGGCGAGGATGGCTTCGAGCTCCTCGGTCGCGCTCAGCGGACGTACTACCTCGGGGCGGACCACGCTGTGGGGGTCGCCGTCGCCGACCACCTCCAGGTACACGTGGTTCGCCATCCGGCCGCGGGTGAGCATCGTGTACAGCTGCTGGCGGGACAGCTGGGACTGCTGCCCGCCCTGCTGGCCTCCCACGAGGCCGTGGATGGTGTCCACAGAGACGCCCTGCGCGGTGTGGACGGTCGTGGCGTAGCCGAGCTCGACGGAGGCTCGCACGTAGGAGGCCGGCAGCTGCACGCTGCGCCCGCTGCCTAGGTGCCGGGCGATGATCGCGCCGTCGTCGTGGACGGCGGTCAGGGTCCACCGGTCACCGTTCTTCACCCAGTCCGTCGACGTCGTCCGCAGCGACCGGTCGTTCGTCCGGGTGATGAGCAGGTCCCCGGCGCTGGCCTCGAGCCCGTCCGCCAGCCGCACCACCACCACCACCGCCGCTGCGGGCGTCCCCGACGTCAACTCGTTGCCGACGGTGCTGGTGCTGTCCTCGGCGGCGGTGCTGAGGCGGTGGGCACGGGCGCGTTGGTTGAGGTCGGCGACCAGGTCGTGGGTGGGCGCCAGCATGATGGAGTCCAGGCCGGCGGCGCGGTCGTCCCGCCAGGCCTGGAAGACCTCGTCGGTCATGGTGGTGAGGTCCCCGACGTGGACCCGGTCCTGGTCGAGGTAGAAGCCGAGCGCCTCCGCGCGGCCCTCGCGCAGCGCGAGCGTGGCTGCGCCCTCGGCGGGGTCGCGGAAGCGCAGGAGCTCACTGAGGTGGACTGCGCCGTGGGTCGCCGCGATGTCGCGCAGGACACCGCCGGCGCCGATCGCGGCGAGCTGCTGGTCGTCGCCGACGAGCCGGACGCTGCCGCCGCGCTCGATGACGAACGCCGCCGCGGTCGCCAGCGACATCGTGTCCGCCATCCCGGCCTCGTCGATCACCACCAGGGTCGTGGCGTCGATCCGTCGCACCCACTCCGGCAGGGGTCCTGGTGACCCATGCGCCTCCTGGTTCAGGGACCACGTCAGCTTGGCCAGGGTCTCGGTCTGGGTGCCGGTCTGCTCCCGCAGCGCGGCCGCGGCGGCCGCCGAGGGGGCCAGCCCCACGACGTGCCCGCCGCCCTCGGTCCATGCCGCCGCCAGCGCCGACATGGCGGTGGTCTTGCCCGACCCGGCCGGTGCGACCGCCAGCTGGAGCCGGGCACCGGAGGTGGCCATCTGACGCACCAGCGCGACCTGGCCGGCGTTCAGGACCCTCCCGTTGGCCGTGGCCTCCAACAGCGCCACGTCCACGGCACGGTCGTCGACGACCCGCCCGTCGAGTCTGCCGGCGAGCCCCACCATCTGCTGCTCGGCAGCGAGGACGGCGGCGGAGGTGAACAGGTCGGCGCCGGCGACCCGGTACACACTGCTGTCGTCGGCCCGACGCAGCTGCCCCGGCTCGGTCAGCGCACGCCCCCGCACGTCGCGCTCGGCCACGGCCAGGGACACCGAACGCCGCTTCAGGACCTCCTCGACCAGGGCGTCCACCGCCCGTCCGCTCACCTCTGCTCCGGCGCCGGCGCTGCGGACCTGCCGTTGCGCCTCTGCCCGGACGTGCCAGACCTGCCACGTAGAGCGACGCTCCTGCATCGCCGTGAGCGTCCGTCCCGCAGCTCCCGACAGCCACGCCGGGCTGGCGACGTCGAGCCCGCGATGCTGTGCCGACGGGCGACGCGTCGAGGGGTCGAGGACTCCCCGGAGCATCCGCTGGACCTGCTGGGCGCCGCCCAGGACGTGCTCGGCCTGCGCCTGCCACGCGGCGCGCTGCTCGGCCAGGGTGCGTGGTTCGTGCTTGGCGTCCCGGGTTTCCAAGGTGGCCTGCTGGGCCAGCTGCAGCGCCTCGACCGGGGTAGGCGGGCGACCGTGCTGACGCTGGAACCGGGTGGCGAGCTCGCCCTGACGCACCTCGATGCTCGCCCGCCGCGCCGACCACCGCTGCAGCAGGACCGGCTCGAACCCGACGACCTCCCGCACCGGACGCTTCTGCGCCTCAGCCCGGCTGCTCGCCCGGTCGTCAGCGCGGAAGTCGAACTGCACGCCGAGGTCGTCACGCAGCCGGGTCTCCAGCGCCGTGTTGTAGGTCTCCGAGGCGGTGACGACCGCCTTGAACAGGATCCGGCCGTCGATCGCCAACCACCGGCCGCCCTCGACCCCGGCACCGTCCGGGGCGCCGTCAGGGGCGCCGTCAGGGGCCTCGCTGCCGACCGGCCCGACGGTCTGGACCTTGTTGGCGATCGCGACGTGGGTGTGCAGGTCGGGGTCCCCGGCACGGCTGTCGCGGTGGGTGAACGCGGTCCCGACCAGGCCCCGCACGTCGACCTGACGCACGCCGTTGGTCCCGGTCCGGGTGTACAGGGCGTGGGTCTCGATGAACCGCAGCGCGTCGGCGACCGCGCCCTGGTGTGCTCGCTCGATCCGGGCGGCGATGTCCGGCGGGGCGATCGCCCAGAGGGCGCTGACGGACTTCACCGGGGAGAAGGTGAGGTCGTAACCGGCCACCGCGGTCGTCTTCGACCGTGAGTGCCGCGCGATCGCCCCGGCCAGCTCACGGGCGTCCAACGGCTGCCGGCCGTGCTCGGCGAGGAAGAACTCCCGACCCACCTCGGTGCGCACCCGCGCCCGTTCCTCGGCCGGGACCGGCCAGTCCCCTGGCAGCCCAGCGTCGGTGCTGATAGCCGCGATGCGCTTGGCGACCTCGAGGCGGAACGGGCTCACGTCGCCGGTGAACACCTTGTACGGCGCCCCGAGCCGGGTCACGGCCTGCCGGTCCCGCACGCTCAGCCCCCCGGGCCGACCTGGCTGGTCCGGGTTGGCCGCCTCCAGCGCGGCCAGCCTCTGCGCGGCGAGCGGGTGGTGCCCGGAGCCGAACAGGGCCTGCATCTGCTCGGCGGTCACGACGTCTCCCACGGCGAGCCCATCGATCCCGGTCATACCGGAACCCACCCACTGCCCTGGGGTCTCACCGCGGTCGGTGTAGTAGCTGGCCAGCCCGGTATGGCCCTTCTCGGTGGCGTCCATGGCCGCGACCTGACGGGTCAGGTAGTCGTACCCCGACCCCGCCGTCAGCTTGTGGACGCTCATCACGACCCCCACACGGCAACGGAACGCCGTCGGCGGTCAGCAGGGGACGCCCGGACGTCGCACCGGAAATGCAAGAGGTGTGTGGCACATGGATCTCGTCGCGCTGGAGGGGGGACGAAGGGGCGCTGAGACGGTCGGCTTGCGCGGAGCTCTGCGTCGGGTCAGGGTCCGCGGTCCGCGTAGGTCAGATCGGCGGTGGTGAACGGGATCGGGTGGAGGTGACCGCCGGGGGAGTGGCTAGGTACCTGTGGGGGAGTCGGAGTCCGTAGGCGAACCACACTGGAGTGAGCAGGTGAGCAGGCGTGAATGAGCAGGCAGTGAGGTCGACGGGTCGGCAGTCGGTGCGGCAGGCGGCGCGAAGGGCGGTGCTGGACGCGCAGTCCGCGCGGCGACGTGAGCGCGCCGAGCGCGAGCAACGTGTCGAGGCGTTGGTGGTCGAGGTGCTAGTGGCGGTCCGGGAGCGGGACGCAGCCATCGCGTCCGCCGAGGCTCGGGCCGGCGCCGCTTTGGACCGGATTGTTCAGCAGGAGCGCCTCACCGTCCGCGAGGTCGTCGACTGGTGCGCCGACGGGGCCTTGAGCACTCGAGAGGTCGCACGGCTCCGGGCCGTCGCGGCCCGAGCAGCCGGGTCCGTCGCGCCGCCTGCCGCACCAACTGCCGACCCGTCGACTTCACTGCAGATAGGCGGTGGTGAACGGGGTCGGGTGGAGGTGACCGCCGACGTTGTGCGCCCGCCCTCCGCTGGCTACAGCTCCTGAGCGGCCGGAGAAGGGGCGGCGCCGGTCTCATCTTCGGGCGGGGCGGCTTGTTCGCAGCGGCGTCGTGCTGCCCGGTGACGCCGGCGTCGCAGGACAACGGCTGGCGGACCTGGCTACCTCGTCCCGCAGATGATCGTCAAGCGGCGAAGCGCTGTGAGCGGGGCCCGTCCTTTCGTTGCGGGCTGCACCGGGGGCCGGCATCGGCCGGCGCAGGGCGGACGAGCTGACCGCCCGGACCTACGATCGCCGCATGGTGCGGTTCGTGGCGCTGTCGCGCCCCGAGGCCGCGGCTTACCTCGAGCGGTTCCTGGGGGAGACCCCTCAGGCCCTGGCCCGGACCGTGGAGCTCGCTGCCAGCCTCGACGGACCGCGACCAGGGATCTTCGACCTGAGCGCTGCGTCGCTGGACCCGCTCTGGGGCTGGGCTGCGCCCCTGCTGTCCTGGCGCGACGGGTACACGCCGCCGGCGCCAGGGGAGCCGGGGGGCCGTGTCCCCCTCGACGTCCTGGAACCCGAGGACGAGCTACCGAGCTGGTTCGACCCGGTCGTGCCCGGGTGGGCGCGGTGGTCAGCAGAGTCCCTCTCGCTGATCGACGGCCTCGCTCGCTACCTCGGTGAGACGCTCGTCAGGGAGGTCCCCACGGCCCGGTGGGTAGCCGGGCATGCCCGGGCGCGGGGGTACATGTACCAGAACCATCCCGTCGTGACCGGGCTACCCGTCGACGACAGCGAGCCCATGGCTTCCGTCGCCGTCATCGCCTCACGGGTGCTCCTCCCGACCCCCGGGCCCAGGACGCTGGGGGACCTGTTCCACACCTGGACCTGACGGGCTGGCTGCGGCCCGCGTCGACTGCACCTCGGTCCGTCCCGACAGCCGACCCCTGTCCGGCGGCGAGAGCTCTCGCGCGGGACCGGCCGCAGGCCTCCGGCGTCCGTCATACAGAGGATCGGTTGTCGGGACGCGCTGGGCGGTAAGGCTGACCCGGCACCTGGATCAGTCGAGCGTCCAGGCGCCGCCGACGGGCTGATAGCCAAGCGCTTCCTCTGTCCCGTGAAGGTCGGCGACACGGTGCCGGTTCGCCGACGTGACGTTGGCGACCAGGAAGCCCTCCACTTCGGCCTCGACTGCTCCCCGCAAGAAGCCGACAGCGTCACGAGCGCTCAGCCATGCCGAAAGCTCCGAGACCGGGGTCGTGGCCACGTCCAGCCGCCTGCCGGGGAAGTAGCCCAGGCGGAGGGCGACCACCGACGTGCGTGACGTGGCGGCCACCCAGGAGCCGAGGGCCTCGGCCCATGCCTTGGTTGCGCCGTAGAGGTTTGCTGGGCGCGCCTGGTCGGTGGCCCGCCGCTGGGCGTGCTCCGGTAGCCCGGCGACCGCCTGGAGGCTGCTCGCCAGCACGAGTCGACGGACACCGGCGTCCATCGCCGCACGTGCCACCGTGTAGGCACCCACGACATTGGCTGGGAGCAGCTGCTCCCAGGTCGCTTCAGGGTCCGGCACGGCCGCGAGGTGGACGACTGCGTCGGCACCGGCGAAGGCCTTTCGACAGGCGTCCAGGTCGGTCACGTCCAAGGTTTCGATCGGCCCTTCTAAGACCTTGTCGGTCAGGCGCAGCCGCCACGCGTCAGCCAGCTCCTGGCTCACCGAACGACCGATCAGTCCAGCCGCGCCGGTCAGGACCACCCCTCGCTGCTGCGGCATCCCGTCACGCTAGACGCACGACCCGTGCGAGACGCAGGAGAAGCGGCCCTCCCCGAACCGGGATCCCCAGCTACGGATCGGCTGGCGGAACAAGGGTCTGTTGGACGATTGCTCCCGTCGCGGCGCCGTCGTGGGATGTTGCGGACGTGGGTTTCTGGCCTGTGTGGGCAACCGAGCAGGTGCACGTGCAGTCGCCCCAGGAGGCCTGGCAGCGGCGCGGTGAACGGCTGTGCATGCAGCTCGACGTCGCCCTCGCGCCATGGCTCGAATCTCCGGTGGCGCACGTCGGCTCGACGGCGGTGCCGGGCCTGGCTGCGAAGCCGATCCTCGACGTGCAGGCAGCGGTCCTCGACCTCGGGTGCGCGGAGCTGATCGCGCGGGTGCTAGCTCCTGCAGGCTGGCACCTCGTCCCTGCCGAGCTCGACGCCAGGCCGTACCGCCGGTTCCTGGTCCTCGTGGTCGACGGACATCGCGCGGCGCACCTGCACCTGCTGCTCGCCGGCAGCGCGCGCTGGAGCGAGCAGCTTGCCTTCCGTGATCAGCTGCGAGCCGACCCGACGCTCGTACGCCGCTACGCGGAACTCAAGCAGGCGTTGGCCGCGGAGCACGCTGACGACCGCGAGGCCTACACCGCAGAGAAGGCCGACTTCATCCGGGACGTCCTGCAGCGGTCGAGCACTGGTCCTGAATGAGCAGCGTCACGCAGGTCAACAGTCGTCTGGCATGCGGCTCCTGGGCCTACGAGCGAGCAGAAGCTGCTTCCACGAGGGCGAGGACGTCGCGATAGGTGCCGTCGAGGTCTCCCTCTCGGCTGGTGACCCAGCGAGCCCGGGGCCGACCGGCAAGCATCGCCATCATCCGCTGGCGCATGTCGACCAGGTCTCGCAGCCCATCATTGCGGCCGAGAAGGTCCGCGGCGTCGCGGTGCTCAATCCGCTCCCTCTCTGCGGTGCGCCGGGCGAAGCGCTCGAGCATCTGCTCGGGGTCGAGGTCCACGACAATCTCCACGAACGTGCTGTGCACCTCGAGGGCGAGCGACTCCAGCTGCTCGGCCAGCTGCGGACGCGCCAGGAACTGCGGGACCGCGACATCGTGACCGGCCTCAAGGTGGGTCCGTGCCATCGCCAGGGCCAGCGTCCGCGCCGCTGAGCCTGCGGCGTCGGAGCGGTCGAGCCAGCCGCCCAGCAGAGAACGCACAACGTCGATGTCCAGGCACAGCGCCAACGGGTGATCGCTGACGTAGCGGCGGGCCAGAGACGACTTCCCCGACGCCGGTGGACCGTTGAGCACGATCAGTCGCGGCACGCTTGAACGCTAGACGTGTACGGGTGTGCGCTGCTATCAGACAGGAGGTCTGGCAGCCCTCCAGGCGCTTAGATCAGCGACCCCGACACGTCCTGAGCGCTGCTCGCTGCTGCTCCGCTTAAAGGATCGGTCATTGGGGCGCGTCGAAGGCCGTGGCAGGCGGCTGGGCAGGGCAGGGCTGGACCGGGGCCCCCGGCTCTTGATGTTGAATCTCGTACTGGCACTCCGAGCAGGGCTCCCCGTCGATTGCGTGCTCGCGCCAGTCGTGGAGGCACGCCTCGCAGTCACCGATATACGGCCTCCTCCGCCTGCGCCACCAGACCATCTCCGAAGTGTGCCGCTTGCCGATCGGCAAGGATCCGCCGACCCCTGATCGGTACATACGCGCCGCGGCAACGGCGGCCGCCCTGCTGGCGGTGTGTCAAGGACGGTCCTCTATGACCCGGGTACACGCATGCCGGTTTACGCCCGATTCAGAACCTCTTCGAGTCGGCGGGCCTCTGTTGCAAGCCGTGTGCGCCCTCCGCTGGCGACTCCGGACAGCCCTTTCACCGAACCGCGGGCGCCGGTTGAGAGGGCCAGATCGACGGCGAGCACCAGCAAGTCCAGGAGGCCGCGGCGGCCGGAGACGATGGCGGCGGGTAGTGCCGCGGCCACGATGTCCCACACCAGCCGTTGTGCCGCGGGATTGGCGCGTGAGGCCTCGGTCAGGGTGCGGGCTACCCGCATGGGTGAGACGGTCGGCCAGGCGAGCAGCTCTCCGATGCTGAGGCCGGCCGCTGCCCCGTCAAGTCCCCCTGCTCGGGCGAATCCGCGGAGGGCGTCAGCAGAGGCGGTTGCTACCTCAGCGTTTCCCGCGGCTGCGGCCCAGCCGATCGCCAGGGCGGTACCGATACCGGTCGGGCCGCCGGCGAGCGGGAGGAGTGGGAGGGTTTGCGTCACGCCCGGGACTCCCACGGCGGTGGTCTCCAGAAGGCGGATCACGAGGTGCGCGGCAACGGCGTCCCGGTGCTGCGGCAGCGTGAGCAACAGTTCGAGCGGGCGCGCCAGGTCCTCCCGCTCCCAGTAGTGTCCCGCGTCAGCGACGCGTCCGGGGAGGGTGGTTGCGTGTCCCCCGGAGCGCGACCACACCGTGACGGTGCCCGCCCGCTCGATCAGATGGGGATTGACAACAGGTGGTGGGAGCACGTCGGCGACCGGGGCGTCACCGAGCCCGCTCTCGCCGGGGTGCGTCCTCCACGGGTGTTGCCGGAGCCGCACTGTCGCCGGGACGACCTCGATGTCGGGCTGGCCGTAGTCGACGGCCCCAGCGAGCCACTGTGACGCGGGACTTCCGATCGCTCGGAGATCCTGCGCCAGAGCGTCGCGGTCGGCACTCAGTGGCAGGCGCAGCCAGAGCTGCTGCAAGTCCAGCGGGCCGGGGTTAGCGCCGATCTGCGACCACGCGCGCAGCCGGTCCAGGGCGGCGCCTGGGTCTATCGCGCCGGTGACACGGGTGGGCGTCGACAGCAGAGGACCGGACACGCTGCCATGGATGAGGGCCGCCAGCTCCAGCACCCGCACACCCGTGCAGCCGTCGATCCCCCCAGGTGGCACCCACCCCATCACCCCGACCGCATCGTTCTCCTGCACCGGGGCGCCGCCCGGCGTCATCACGTCCCGCAGCAGACGCTCGACCGGGCCTCGTTCGCTGCTGTCCCATCCGAAGCCGGCCGGGCGCCGGGGCGCCGACTCGTATCCGAGGCGCCGTCTGAGCGGCCAGAGTGCCTTGCGGACGCCCTCGGGGTCGGCGGCAGCGTGCCGGGACAGGCCGTCCAGCACACGCTCGCCGGCGCGCGGGTCGCGGGTCTCGACATGTTCAGCGGCCGCCTCGACCAGGTCCCGCAGGTCCATGACCGGTGCCAGCAGGTCAGCTTCGACGGCGACGTCGAAGGGGAGCCCGCCCGGGGTGGAGGGGTCCGGGACGAGGTCGGGCATGACGAGGTCGGGTGCGGGCGGTTTGTCGGGTGCGCCGAGCACCTGGGTCACCCGTTGCTGCAGCACGGGTGCGACGTCGCCGGCCGCCTCGCGCAGCTGCGCGACGGTGCCCAGGTCACACCTGGGAACGAGCTTGGCCAGCGCGTCCAGAGCCTTTTCCTGCACGTCGCGGCGCTCGTGCTGCAGCGCAACGGCGGCTGCGAGCGCCACCTCGTTCACGCGGTCGGGCGCACTGCGGTTGAGGCGATGTAGCCAGGTCAACGTGGCTGTAGCCAGACCTTTCTCCGGGCGGGACAACGCCGCCCTAGCGACGTCCAGCGCGGTGTCCATGTCCATCTCACCGGCGTCGTGGGCCTCGCGGAGCAGCCGGAGTGCGACGCCCGCCGTCGTCCCCGGTCCGTCAGCTACCAGCCCGACGTACGAGCGCAGATGGCGCACCGCGTCCTCGGTTGTCGGGTGCAGGGCCTCATGGATGCCCAGCACCCCACCCACGTGCCCACGAGTCCCGCCCCGCACGAGCGCGTCGAGCGCAGCGGCAAGGAGGTGGTCCCGGTCGATGGTCCCCTCGGCGCTCAGGAGGGCGAGAGCACCGGGCCATGTCTGCTCCGGGGGCGCGGTGCGCGTGCTGTACGTCCCGTGCTCGTCCCGCTCGTGAAAGGTGTTGCGGTGACCCATCAGGGTCCCCACGTCATTCGTGGCGAGGATCGCGGGCAGCAGCCCGCGCAGCTCCTCGTCGTCGCGAAGGAGCTGCGGCAGGTCGAGGTCCGGGCACCTGCCGATGTGGGCGACGACCCCGGTGAGGTACGGAGCGCAGGTCGGGCGAGGAGAACCCCCGGCGCATCTGAGCGCCTCCACGACGTCGACCGGTATCCCCTCGAAACCCCCCCACGCGACCTGCTCGGCGAGCCGCTCGACCAGGTCCGGCAGCCACGGGGGCCGCCGGTCCAGAATGGTCGCCACGACAAGCCAGCCGCCTATCTGGGTCTCCCGCGGTCCGCCGGTGGCGCCGACACCGTCGTGCCATCCCGTGTCGCTGCGGCGCAGCGAATCGGTGAGTGCCGCTGCAGGCAGCGTCCCCGCCTGGGCGACGGCTAGGACCCCACGCAGCGTGTACCCGAGGCGCTCGCTCCGGCTCGGCCGGGTGAGCTCCGCCACGGCTGGGGCGATGGCTCGCCGCGCGGGCTCGTCCAGCGGGGCGAGGAATCGACGGACCTCGGTCGCGCCGCGGGAGAGCAGCTCGCAGAGCTCGTCCTCGGTCATGCCGTCTGCGGTGCGCTCAGGAGGTTGGCCATGCGCGCGGCCAGGACGTGCGAGCAGGGCCCACGCCCGCCTCGGTGCCGCGCCCACCAGTGACAGGTGCACGACGGAGGGCCGGAACCCACACCGCCGCGGACGTGGTGCTGGTTGCCCGCGACCTGCACCACGATGAGGTCGCCGTCTCGTCGCAGACGACCCTCGGTCACGAGACGCCGGGCGGAGCGCAGCCGGGGGTTCAGCGCCTCGGCGTCCCCGGCGTCGTACGGCAGGTCGCGGGCGAACCAGCAGCCGCCGGAGGCGTCGTAGCCGACCCGGCCTGCCGTTCCAAGGACAGCCAGTGCCTGCTCGGCCCTGTCCGTGGTGAGGTCCGCAGCGACCCCGACCTCGGTGAGCGTCATGGCCGGCAGCCATCCCATGACGTCGGCCACCAGGTCCGCATCGCTGACGGCGGTGTCGTCGGCCAGCGCCTCGAGCACGCCGCCTTCCCCGGAGAAGCCGCGAGAGACCTCCGGGGACAGGGTGAGTACCAGGCGGGACCCGGGCAGGACGAGCTCCCAGGCGCTCGGGGCGGGGCTGCCGTCGTTCGCCGGGCCGTAGACCCTCATCGTGCTGGCGAACCGGAGCAGCGGGGCCAGCGTCAGCAGCCGCTGCGGCCCGGACATGGGGACCGAGTCACGACCTGCCCGTGTGCTGAGCGTCAGCGACCGGCCGGTCACCGTCGCCCACAACGACGACCGTGCGTCCGAGCGTGGCAGCGAGCGCAGGAACCGACGTGCTTCCGTCCCGGTCACCTCACCACGGGGCGTCATGCGCGCAAGAGCCACGGGGGCCTCGGCGAAGCCCCGGAGCCACCGCTGCGGCAGGGGCACTTTCCGCTCGACGACAGCCTCGTCGAGCGTGGTCACCTCGAGGGCGTCCGGGCCGACGGACAGGTGCAGCGGCTCGCGGCCACGGACCCTGGACAGGGCCGCCTGCAAGGGCTGGTTGACGTCGACGTTGGTCGTCCCGCGATCGAGCACCTCCCCGTCCAGGTCCCGCTCGGTGATGTCGAAGCGGGCGTACACCCCGCAGCAGGCGGAGAAGGACTCGAAGCGCAGGTTCGCGCCGTCGCTCGTCACGACGGGGTCGAGGATCGACCCCATGCGTGTGGCGGTCATCGGCACGTGGTAGCGGGCCCGGGCCACCGCAGCCACGGCGAGCAGCCCCTGAGCCGCCTGCTCGGGCTCGGTGAGGAACCCGACAAAGAAGCGCGGGTGGTCGAGGGAGCTGGTGTTCCAGCCACCCGACGTCTGTAGGCCCAGCTGATTGCCCGATATCGCCGACGATGCCCGGTAGCGCAGGCTGCTGGTGGCATCGCTGGCGGTCACGTTGTGACATCGGCCGCCGGCCCGTCGCCTTGAGGACACAGTGGGGGGGCGAGATCGGATGATGGTGGCCAGCTCGGTAGCACGGCTCGCCTCCCCCGCATCGGGGCTTGGGTGCAGCCACCCGCGCACGGCGGACCGCACCTAAAGCGGGTCGTAGGGCCTCCCGAGTCGTTCCTCTGGGGCTGCCCGCAGGGTCAGCCGCCTTCGATCGCGGAGGGCGACCACGCCGTCCCAGCAGACGATCGTCTATCGGTTCGCTCGGGGAGTCCTCGCCGACACGGTCGACTCCTGTTGGCCGTCTGCTTGGAGCCCTTCGGTCAGTTGGCGCACTTGGTGATGCTGTCGGCGGTCCACGCCCCGGAGGCGTCTCGCCGTACGTCGACGTACGTCAGCGCCCGGCCGCTGCTCTCCATGAAGACCCTTGCGCTGCTGGAGTCATCGTCGCGGTCCTCCACCACGGGAGTGCCTCCGGCGGCGTCGCGTGCGGCGTCTTCTGGCGTCGACTGCTCGGGAGCCTCACCGGCTGCGTAGTCGAAGTGAGACGAGACCCGCATGAGGCCGTCGCAGTCCAGACCGTCGGTGGCCTCGGGCTGCGACGGGGTGTCGCTGCAGCCGCCCAAGAGCAGGGCGAAGACGGTCAGGCCGCAGCCAGCACGCCAGGTTCGAGCCGAGGCCCGCTGGACGTCGGCCCTGTGCTTCAGCATCGCGCTACCCCCTGGTCCCGCTTGGAGCGTGTCCGGCGACCTTGCAGGCCCGCCCGCCTTTTCAGTGTGGGTCGTGAGCGCGGCCTTCGTGCCGTTCTGCGGCAGCTCAGACCCAGCTGGGCCACCACATCCGCATCCGCCAGGCGTCGGTGGTGATGAGGTCCGCCGTCCAGACCGGGTAGAAGAACAGCAGGCAGCCGACGGCCGCCACGACCACTGATCCGGCCCCCACACTTCCCCAGAGCCGACGGTTCGGGGACGCGCCGGGCGGACCGAGAACGAGCCCGAGCGCGTAGGTCAGCGCGAGGACCAGGAACGGTACGAAGGCGACCGCGTAGAAGGAGAAGATCGTGCGGTCCTGGAACGCGAACCACGGCAGGTAGCACGCGGCCACAGGGACCAGGATCGCGCCGGCGCGCCAGTCGCGGCGCAGCACCCAGGTCAGCGCGACGACGATCAGGGCCACGGTGCCGCCCCACCAGACCACCGGGTTGCCCAACGACGTCACGGCGGCCGAGCAGGCATCGGCGCCGCAGCCGGTCAGGCCCTCGCTGGTGCCCTCGTAGAAGAACGAGGTCGGCCGGCCCTGGACCAGCCACGACCACGGGTTGGCCATGTAGTTGTGCGGGTTGTCGACGACGTTGATCGTGGTGTGGAAGCCGTAGGCGCCCTGGTGGTAGTTCCACAGGCTGGCCAGGGACTGCGGCAGCCACGAGACGGCCTCGTCGGGGTTCTCCGCGGCCCAGTTCCGGTTGTAGGAGTCGTCGGCGAGGAACCACCCGGTCCAGCTGACGAGGTAGGTCACCAGGGCGACCGGGACCAGGGACAGGAACGCCGGCCAGGAGTCGCGCAGCAGCCCGCCGAGGAACCATCGCCGCACGCCGGCGGTCCGCCGGGCGTCGAGGTCCCAGAGCACCGTGAGGACGCCGAACGCGGCCAGGACGTACAGCCCGGACCACTTAGTGGCGCAGGCCGCCCCCAGGCTGATCCCCGCGAGGAGCCGGAACGGCCGCCAGCCCAGCCACGGCCCGTACGGCGACAGCGTGCCGTCCCTCAGGCCGCGCGCGACCCGGTCGGCCAGCTTCTCGCGGGCCGCGAAGCGGTCGCCGAGCAGAAAGGCGAAGGCAACGAGGATCCAGAACGACAGGAAGACGTCGAGCAGGCTCGTGCGGGAGTGGACGATGTGGTGCCCGTCCACAGCGAGCAGCAGCCCCGCCACGCCGCCGAGCAGGGTCGAGCCCAGCAGCCGCCGGGCGACGAGGACGAGCAGGACGACCGACAGGGTCCCGACGACCGCCGCGGAGAGCCGCCAGAAGAACGGGTCCGCCGGGTCGGGCCACATGCCCGCGGCGATCATCCACTTGCCCAGCGGCGGATGGACCACGAAGTCCGGCGTCGTCGTGAAGATGTCGAGGCTGCCGGACTCGAACAGGTCGTCGGAGTAGCTGTCCGAGTAGCCCTCGGGCAGCGGGTCCGGCGGGGCCGGGTCGGGGAGCTCGTCGCGCTCGTAGCCGAAGCGCAGCAGGGACAGCCCGCCGTGGACGTAGTACGTCTCGTCGAAGACCAGGGTGTCCGGACGGCCGAGGTGGACGAACCGCAGGACGCCCGCGAGGGCGCCCATGCCTACGGCAACTACCCACGCCCACCACAGCGGCTCGGGGTGGGGGAGACCCAGCCGCTGGCGCAGCTGCTCATGGCTGGCCGAGGGCGGGAGCGTCGCTCGAAGCGGGAGAGACGTGGCCACCACCTGGGCATACTCCGCTGTCGAACGACTCATGGACAACGCGACAGGCTCCACTACGTCGACGGGGCTGAGGCGGGGCCGCGGGCCGGGGGCGGCCACTACGTCAGTCGCTGAGCCGCCTGGCTACCGGCTCGAGCCTTGGGTCATCAGGCGTTGAACCTGAGAGGACAACATGTCCGGCCTCAGAGAACCCACCAGCAGCGGTTGCAGCAGACCGGAGGAAAGCTCGCGCCGGACGGTGCCGTCATCGGTCCCGTGCCCGGAGCACCCGGAATAGCGGACCACGACCTCTCGCGACTGGTCGACGTCGCTGACGCGGAGTACGACGAGTTCCTCGCCCAGCTGGACGTCGGAGGCGCAGTTGCGCGGGTTGTCGGGCCCGGTGCCCTCCGGCGCCGCCCGCAGTGCCTCAAGGAGCCGCACGGCTTCGTCAGCACCGACCAGCCGGGACGCCAGGAGCGGTTGCGGCATGCCCACCTGCTCCAGCGTCGCCCCCCCACGCGGTAGCGCGTACCGGCAGGCCAAGACAGTCAGGGCCTCAGACGCGTCTGGCAGCGCCCCAGGTCTCGGTCTGCTGTCCGGTTCGGTGAGCCCCGTCGTCACGGGGCACCCATGAACGTCGACGCCGTCTCGAACGGCTCGCAGAGACTGCAGAATCCGAGCGGTTAGGGCTTCATCGTCCGAGGTGACAGAGACCCGGACCCCCGCGGTCTCCTGAGTGTCGACGACCCAGCCCTCGCCGACGTCTCGACGACCTGGAGGCAGAGCACTGCCGAGGTCGACGGCGTAGCCGAAGGAGTTGCCGGGCCGGGGGTCGAGACAGGCAATAGCCGGGACGGGTCCACCGGGCCGACGCACACCTCCGATCGGTGGCGCCTCGACAGCCGAGGTGCCGTCCGAAGCGCACCAGGCGGAGTTGGCAGCCGATCCCTCACCCGAACCCGACCAGCTCTCAGGCACCTGCAACTCCACCCCGGCAAAAGACTCCCACCGCCAACCAGCAGCTGGAGCGTCATCCGCGGCCGCCGGCCCCCGATCGATCTCACGCTCCGCCGCACCGACCTCGCCCGAGGCGCAGCCCGAGGCCAGCACCAAGACCACCACCGTCGGCATCAGCCACCGCGCCCCACCCCGAGTCACGTCATTGGGACGCGGCAGGAAGGTCACTGGTTCCACCCTCCTCGACGAGGCGTCTACCGATGAATTCTGGTCCCGAAAGACGACCCTCAATTGGTAGACGGGCTGGTCAGAGGATCGCATCGCCAACGTGGCATGGCTGCCGGCCCGGTAGACCCGCCCGCACCGGTTCACCGGGAACGGGGCGTCAACTGGGCCAGCCAACGCAACACTGTGCAGCAGTCCCGCAGGGTGGTGAAGCGCGAGGCGGAGAGTGGCTGCGAACGGGCCGTCGCTGTCCGGCGGCAGGCGGCCCACGGGTTGAGAGGGGCGCCAGGCGCGCTGGTGCTTTTAAGACTGGGCAATCAACATCCGGAAGTTCGTCGTGCGCGCGGACCGGCTCGAGGACCTGGTCGCCCTGGGCACGCTCGGTGAGCAGGCGGCGCGCTTCCTCGACGCGGCCGTCGTCTCGGGTCTCAACGTGCTCGTCTCCGGGGGGACGCAGGCCGGCAAGACGACGATGCTCAACTGCCTCGCCGCGGCCGTGCCCGCGAGGGAGCGGGTGATCACGTGCGAGGAGGTCTTCGAGCTCAAGGTGCCCGGCCGCGACGTCGTCGGCCTGCAGTGCCGCCAGCCCAGCCTCGAGGGCACGGGCGAGGTCCCGCTCCGCCGCCTGGTCAAGGAGGCGCTGCGGATGCGGCCCAGCCGCCTCATCGTGGGCGAGGTGCGGCAGGAGGAGAGCCTCGACCTGCTCATCGCCCTGAACTCCGGGCTCCCGGGGATGTGCACCGTCCACGCGAACAGCGCCCGCGAGGCGGTGACGAAGATGTGCACGCTGCCGCTGCTGGCCGGGGAGAACGTGAGCGCCGGCTTCGTCGTGCCGACGGTCGCCTCCTCCATCGACCTGGTCGTCCACGTCGAGCTCGGCGGGGACGGCCGCCGCCGCGTCCGCGAGGTCCTCGCCGTGCCCGGTCGGGTGGAGGACGGTGTGGTGGAGACGGCGTCGGTGTTCCGCGCCGGAGCGGACGGCGTCCTGGCCGCGGCCGGCGGGTACCCGCCCCACGAGGACCGCTTCGCGCGGGCGGGCTACGACGTGGCGCGCCTGCTGGCCGCGTCGTGACGGGGCCGCGGCCGTGAGCACCGGGGACGGCCTCCTGCTCGGCCTCCTCGCAGGCCTGGGGGCCTTCTGCGTGTGGTGGTCCTGCTGGGTGCCGGAGCCGAGGCAGCCGCGGACCGGGCGCCGCTGGGCGACGGGCCTGGAGGACGCGCTGGTCCAGGCCGGGGTCCGCTCCGTCAGCGTCGGGTCGCTCGCGGCGCTGTGCGTGGGCTCGGGTGCCGGCGTGTTCCTGGTCGTGCTGCTGGCCAGCGGGGTCCCGTCCGTCGCGCTCTGCTTCGCCCTCATGGCGGGATGGGCACCGGTCGCCCTCGTCCGCTACCGCGCCGCGCGTCGCCGCGCCGACCTGCGCGAGGTGTGGCCCGAGGTCGTGGACAACCTCGCGTCCGGTGTCCGGGCAGGGTTGTCGCTGCCGGAGGCGCTGGCGCAGCTGTCCGAGCGCGGGCCGGAGCAGCTGCGGCCCGCCTTCGCCGAGTTCGCCGAGGACTACCGGGGCAGCGGCCGGTTCGCCGACTCGCTGTCCCGGCTCAAGGACCGCCTCGCCGACCCCGTGGCCGACCGGCTCGTCGAGGCGCTGCGGATCACGCGCGAGGTGGGCGGCTCGGACCTGGGGCGGCTGCTCCGGACCCTGTCCGCGTTCCTCCGCGAGGACGCCCGCACCCGCGGCGAGCTCGAGGCCCGGCAGTCGTGGACGGTCAGCGCCGCGCGGCTGGCCGTCGCCGCCCCGTGGCTGGTCCTCGGCCTGCTCGCCACCCGGCAGGGCGCGGTCGAGCCGTACGACAGGCCGGAGGGCGTCCTCGTCCTCGCCGTCGGCGGGGTGGCCTCGGTGGTCGCCTACCGGCTCATGGTGCGGATCGGGCGGCTGCCCGAGGAGGAACGGGTGCTGCGGTGAGCGACGTGGTGCTCGGCGGGCTGCTGGGGGCGGCGCTGGCGGTCGGGCTGCTCCTGGTCCTGACGTCCGTGCCGCGGTGGCGCCAGGTGGACCTCGTCGACCGGCTCGAGCCGTACCTGCGGGACACCCGACCCTCGCGCCTGCTCACCGACCTCCCGGGCCGGCGCGCACGGCTGGGGACGCTCGAGCGGCTGCTCGCCCCGGTGATGAGCGACGGCGTCCGGTGGGTCGAACGGATCTCCGGAGGCCCTGGCACGGTCCGGCGCCGTCTCGAGCAGTCGGGGACCGGCACGACCGTGGAGCAGTTCCGCGCCGAGCAGGTGGTGTGGGGCGTCCTCGGCCTCGCGGGCGGTGCGGGTGCCGCGGCCGCCGTCGGGGCCGCCCGGGGTCCGGCGGTGCTGCCCATGGTCGCCGTCGTCGTCATCGGCGGGCTGCTCGGGGTGCTCGGTCGGGACCAGTACCTGTCGCGGCAGGTCAGCCGCCGCGAGGAACGCATGATGCAGGAGTTCCCGACGGTGGCGGAGCTCCTCGCGCTCAGCGTCGGGGCGGGTGAGGGTGCCGTCGGGGCGCTGGAGCGCGTGGCCCGGACCTGCCAGGGCGAGCTGTCGGTCGAGCTGCGACGCACCCTGGCCGCCGCCCGTGCCGGCGCCAGCCTGGTCCAGGCCCTCGAAGGCCTCGCGGCCCGGACGAGCCTGCCGCCGCTCGCCCGCTTCGTCGACGGCGTGGCCGTCGCGGTCGAGCGGGGCACCCCGCTGGCCGAGGTGCTGCGCTCGCAGGCCCAGGACGTCCGGGAGCTGGGCAGGCGCCGGCTCATGGAGAGCGGCGGGCGCAAGGAGATCGCGATGATGGTCCCGGTGGTGTTCCTCGTGCTGCCGGTGACCGTCCTGTTCGCCGTCTACCCCGGGCTGGTGTCGCTGGACCTCCAGCTGTGACGCCTCGTACACCCGTCGCCACGGCAGGTACGGCAGCCGGGGGGACCTGTGGAAGCCGCCTCCCTGCGCGCCCCGGTGTGTCCCATGATGGCGCGCAGCCCCCGAGCCCCCTCGGCCGGGGCGGAGGAGCGGGGAGAGCTCATGCACAGCACACCGGTGCGCTGGTTGGCGGCACGCCTGCTGACGGCACGGTCCGACCGCGGCGACGTGCCCGGCTGGGTGCTCGTCACGCTGATGACCGCGGGGCTGGTCATCGCCCTGTGGGCGGTCGCCGGGGACCGGCTGACGACCATCTTCACCGACTCCATGGACTCGGTCGTCGGGGGTCCGTGACCCGGGGGTCGGCCGCGGTCGACTTCGTCCTCGTCTCCGCCCTGCTCACGCTGATGTTCGCCGGGGTGCTGCAGCTGTCCCTGTCGCTGCACGTGCGCAACACCCTCGTCGACGCCGCCGGGGAGGGCGCCCGGTACGGCGCGCTCGTGGGCCGCGACAGCTCCGACGCCGTCGACCGCACCCAGCAGCTCATCGCCTCGTCGCTGTCGGACCGGCTCGCCGACGACGTGTCCGCCTCGGTCGAGCGGCTGGACGGGGTGCAGACCGTCGTGGTGACCGTCCGGGCGCCGCTCCCCGTGCTCGGGCTGGTGGGCCCTCGCACCCTGGAGCTGAGCGGGCACGCGGTGGACGAGAAGGCCCTGCCGTGAGCCGCGCAGCCCGGCTGCGGGCCGCGCTCGCTGACCGGGTGCCCCGCGGCGACGAGGGCAGCGCCGTCGTGGAGTTCGTCACTGTCGGCGTGCTCATGCTCGTGCCCGTCGTCTACCTCGTCGTCGCGGTGGCCGGGGTGCAGGCCGCGGCCTTCGCCACCGAGAGCGCCGCCCGGGAGGCCGCCCGGATCGTCGTGACGACCACCGACGAGGGGCTGTCGGAGGACCGGGTCGTGGCCGCGGTCGGCTGGGCGCTGCGCGACCAGGGCATCGACGCCGACCCCGCCCGCGCCGCCACCGTGGTGTGCGCGGCCCGCCCCTGCCTCACCCCCGGAGCCGACGTGGCGGTGACCGTGCGGGTCGAGGTCCCCCTGCCCGCCCTGCCGGCGGGGGTGTCGCGGGTCGTGCCGCTCGTGGTGCCGGTGAGCGCGACGCACACCCAGGTCGTCGGGGAGTTCGAGGGGTCCGTCGTCAGCGGTGGGGCTGCTGCCGGAGGGTCTGCCGCTGACGGGTCGGGCGCCGACGGGTCTGGCGACGACGGGCCCGACGAGGGCGGGCGACCGTGACCCGGTACGGGTGGCAGACAGGCGGTACCGGTGACCCGCACCGGCGTGGGGACGCGACCGGGCGCCGCACCCTGCCGGTGCTGACGGACGACTCGGGCCAGGTGATGCTGCTCGCCCTCGTGTACGGCCTCATCGCGCTGCTGCTGGTCCTCGTCGTGGTCGCGGCCTCGGCGGTGCACCTGGACCGCAAGCGGCTCCTGGCGCTGGCCGACGCGGCGGCCCTGGACGCCGCGGACGCCGTCGACGAGGCGGCGTACTTCGAGGCGACGGGACGCGCCGGCGGCATCGACGCCGTGCCTGTCACGGACGCCACGGTGCGGGACTCGGTCGTGGCGTACCTCGAGCGGCAGGACGCACCGTCCCGGTTCGTCGACCTGGACGTCGACACGGCGGCGACAGGCACGCCCGACGGGGTGACCGCGGTCGTCGTGCTCACCGCCCGGTCGCTGCCCCTGCTGCCGCCGGCCGTCGCCGGTCCCTTCACGTCAGGGGTCCCGCTGCGGGTCACGGCGTCGGCGGTGAGCTCGACCGGCCCGTAGGACGTCGTGCCTGTGCCCGTCGTGCGGCGGCCCCCGCTCAGGGGCGACGCAGGACCAGGTCGTCGAGGGCCACGGTCTTGGCGCCGACGTTCGACCCGCTGCGGACCAGCGACACGAACGGTTGGCCCGCCGCGGTGACGGCGGTGTCGACGTCCTGGCCCTCCCAGACGGTCGGCTCCGGGGTCCCGTCGGTCCAGATCCGCCACTGCACCTGCGTGCCGACCACCCGCAGCCTCAACCACTGCTTGGCGGTCGTCACCGCGTGGGCACCACCGACCGTGCGCAGGGTGGTCGTCACGCCGTCGACGTTCCGCTTGACGGCCACCGTGGAGCTCGTGTTCTGCAGCTCCAGGCCGTACCCCGAGCGTGGACGGTAGGCGTTCTGCCACCCGCCGCTGCCCCGCAGGTAGACGTTGAGGTAGGCGCTCGACGAGGTCTGCCCCCAGCGGAAGGACGTGAGCAGCTCGCTGTCCGGCACGGGGGAGGCGCCGGTGAGCTGCGTACGCGCGAAGGCGCCCGAGGTGTCGGTGACGGCGAGCTGCCCCGCCGCGGACTGGGTGGTCAGCGACCCGCCCGTCGCCGAGGAGGTCCAGCCACCCGGCCAGGCCGTGCCGTCGGTCCCCGGCCAGGTCTCGCTCCACAGGGGCGGTGCCGCCCCGCTCACCGTGACCTGCCTGGTGGTCGTCGCGGTGGCCCCCCGGTCGTCGGTCACCGTGAGCGTCACCGGGTAGGTCCCGGCGGCGGGGAAGGTGTGGGAGATGCTCGCGCCCTGGCGGACCGTGCCGGCGAACGACCACGACCAGCTGACGACGGTGCCATCGGGGTCCGTCGAGCCAGACCCGTCGAAGGAGCACGCCAGCCCGTCGCAGACGGGGGCCGCGACCACGGCGGTGGGCGGCTGGTTGGGCGGCGGCGGCCCGCCGGGGGACAGCGTGAACGCGTCGGAGTGGGTGCCACCGCTCGTGCGCACGAACGCGGCGCTCAGGCGTTCGCTGTCGACGTCCACCCGCAGCAGACCCCAGGTGGGGTTGGCGTTGGACCCGCTGAGGCTCGCGAACCAGGGCGCCTCGGGGTCCGCGGTGTCCACGGTCCGCAGGCCCGTCCCGCCGGTACCGACCGTCGCGAAGACGGTGCCCGCACCCCGCACCATGTCGGCGTCGGCGTCCGCGACGCACGCGGCGGTGAACGTGCCGGGCGTGAGGCCGGGGCAGCCCGCCCCGAGGGCCACCTGCTTGGTCCGCCCGTAGACGTGCTCGTGGCCGGCCAGCACCAGGTCGACCCGCTTGGCGATGAGCATGTTGAGCAGGTCGGCCCCGGACTCGCACGTGTAGTCGCCGACCGACAGGCACGGCTTGTGCATCCCCACCACCACCCACGGGATGCCGGCGCTCCTCGCCCCGTCGACCGCGGCCGCCGTCCACGCGTGGCGGGCGGTCCCCGCGCCGTAGCCCCAGATGCTGTCGGGGTAGCGGATGCCGGGCGACACCATGACGAAGCGCACGAGCGGCGCCTGGTGCGGCACGTCGACGTAGTACTGCCGGCCGAACGTGCCGACGACCCCCGGCAGCTGGTTCGGCAGGCACGCCGTGAAGTCGTTGATGTTGCCGTTCTGCCCGTCGCTCTCGTGGTTCCCCGCCAGGAGCTCGAACGGGTAGCCCGCCCCCACCGCGGCGGTGACCCGGTCGCACCACGCCTGCTCCTGGCCGGTGATGCCGTAGGAGAGGTCGCCCAGCGCCAGCGCCAGGTCCGCCTGCTGCGCCGCCATGCCGGCGAGGACGCCGTCGGTGTGGACGGTGGCGCCGAAGTCGCCGGCGGCCGTGAAGCGCAGCGTCGACGCGTCCGCGGCCACGTCACCAGCCGCGCCCCCTGCCCTGTCACCAGCCGCGCCCCCTGCCCTGTCACCAGCCGCGTCCACGGCCAGGTCACCGGTCCCGTCTGCGCCCCTGTCGCCTGCCACGTCGACAGGCGCCCGTGCTCCCCGGTCGACCCCCGCAGCCACGTCGCCCGGCGGCCCGCCGACGACGTCGCCCACGGCGACGGAGGCCAGCACGAGCACGGACAGGACGACGGTGACGAGGCGGCTCTCCATCGAGGCTCACGCTCCAGCGGCCGAGGCGGGTGGGTGCGTCCGCCGACCAGGATGCTCCGCGGCAGGGTGCCCCGTCACCGTCTCGACGAGACTTCCTGGTGGGCCGCCGGTCTCGGCCGTCCTGCGCGCGGCCGCGCCGGCTGCTTCACGGGGCCCGCGTGCTCAGCCCTCGGGCCAGCCGCCCTCCGGCATGAGCTCGCCGACCGGCACCGGCGTCTGCACCGTGTTGCCGCCCGGGGCGAGCGGGCAGGCCCAGGCGGCGTCGTAGGCGCACGAGGGGTTGTAGGCGAAGTTGAGGTCGACGACGAGGGTCGTCCCGGCCCCGCCGAGGTCGGCGCCCTTGACGGTGTCGAGCACGTAGCGGCCGCCGCCGAACGTCCCGCCGGGCTGCCCGGCGAGCCCGTCGCGCAGCGGCAGGAACAGGCCGCCGCCGTAGGAGGCGAGCCACCAGACGTCGAGCCGGCCGACCCCGGGCTGCTCGACCGCGCCGACCCGGTCGAACGGGACGACGCCGTCGGTGCCGGTCGGCACCTCCATCCGGTGCTCGGGCGCGGGCAGCACCTCGACCTCGTGCCGCCAGGCCGGGTCGTACGGCGCCACGGGCAGCCCCGTGAAGCCGCGCCGGGCAGTGGGCGACAGCGGGGTCGCCGGGTGCGAGGCGAACAGCTCGTCGCGGGCGGCGCACCACGCGGTGTGCCCGGCGGCCGGGTCGTCGGCCTCCCGCGCCAGGGCGTAGGCCTCCCGCACGCGCCGCCGCCAGTCCAGGACCTTGATCGCCGTCATGGCCCGAGGCTGGCACACGCGGCGCGCACGACGCGGGTCGCGGTCCACGTCGAGCCGGGAGCGGGGCGCGAGCGCGGCGCCGGACCGGCCGGGGTGCGGGTCGGACGGCCCCGTGTGACGGTGTGCCCGTGCCCGCCGATACCGCCGTGGACCTGTCCGGCCGCTCCGTCCTGGTCACCGGTGCCGCCGGGGGGCTGGGCCGCCTGGTCAGCCGCGGCCTCGCCGACGCCGGGGCCCGCCTGACGCTCGTCGGCCGCGACGAGGAGCGCCTGCGCGCGCTCGGCATCGACGGGGCGGCGACCGCGTCGGTCGACCTCACCACCCCCGACGGCCCCGCCCGCGCCGTCCAGGCCGCGCTCGACGCGCACGGCAGCCTCGCCGGCGTCGTGCACGCCGCCGGTGTCGTCGCCTTCGGCCCGGTCGCCGAGGTGGACGACGACACCGTCGACGAGCTGTTCCTCGTCAACGCGCTGGCGCCGCTGCGCCTGCTGAGGGCCGCCTCCGCACCGCTCACCGAGGCCGCGGCCGAGACCGGCGACGCGTTCCTCGTCACCATCTCTGGCGTCGTGGCCGAGAAGCCCACCGCGCACATGGCCGCCTACTCCGCGAGCAAGGCCGCCTCGTGGGCGCTCGCGGCCGCCGCGTCGGGGGAGCTGCGCCGGGCCAAGGTCCGCGTCGTCGACGCCCGGCCGCCCCACACCGAGACCGGCCTGGCCACCAGGCCGGTCGCGGGGAGCGCGCCGAGGCTGCCGCAGGGCCTGCGCCCGGAGCAGGTCGCCGACCGCATCGTCGCCGCGATCCTGGCGGGGGAGCGGGACCTGCCGACCAGCGCCTTCGGCGGGTAGGCCCGGCTGCCGGGAGGGGACGCGCGCCGGTGGGCGCGTAGATTGCCCCGACGTGGCTGCCACCGACTTCCCCGCCGAGATCGCCGACCTGCGGAACACGCTCGAGGGCGTGCTCGTGGTCGTCGACGTCCCGGCGCTGCGCTCGCGAACGGAGGAGCTCAGCGCGCAGGCGTCCGCCCCCGACCTGTGGGACGACCCCGAGGTCGCCGCGGGCGTGACGAGCCAGCTGTCCGCCGCCCAGGCCGAGCTCGACCGGCTGGAGAAGATGGGCTCGCGCATCGACGACCTCGAGGTGCTCGTCGAGCTCGCCGGCGACGAGGCCGACGCCGACACCTGGGTCGAGGCGGAGAAGGAGCTCGTCTCCCTGCGCAACACCCTCAACCAGCTCGAGATCCGCACCCTGCTCACCGGCGAGTACGACCCCCGCGACGCGGTCGTCACCATCCGTGCGGGCGCCGGCGGCATCGACGCCGCCGACTTCGCCGAGATGCTCATGCGGATGTACCTGCGCTGGGCCGAGCGCCGCGGCTACCCGACCCAGGTCTACGACACCTCGTACTCCGAGGAGGCCGGTATCAAGTCGGCGACGTTCAAGGTCACCGCGCCCTACGGCTACGGCACCCTGTCGATCGAGCAGGGCACCCACCGCCTGGTCCGGATCAGCCCGTTCGACAACCAGGGCCGCCGCCAGACCTCCTTCGCCGAGGTCGAGGTGCTGCCGGTCGTCGCCGAGACCGACCACATCGAGATCCCCGAGAAGGACCTGCGGGTCGACGTCTACCGCTCGTCCGGTCCCGGCGGGCAGAGCGTCAACACGACCGATTCCGCGGTGCGGCTCACCCACATCCCCTCCGGCACGGTCGTCACCTGCCAGAACGAGAAGTCGCAGCTGCAGAACAAGGAGGCCGCCATGCGCGTCCTCCAGGCCAAGCTGCTCGAGCTCGAGCGGCGCCGCCGCCAGGCCGAGCTGGACTCCCTCAAGTCCGACGCCGGCTCCAGCTGGGGCAACCAGATGCGCTCCTACGTCCTGCACCCGTACCAGATGGTCAAGGACCTGCGGACCGAGCACGAGACCAACAACCCGGACGCGGTCTTCGACGGGGACATCGAGAGCTTCCTCGACGCCGGCATCCGCTGGCGCCGGCAGCAGGACGTCCACGCCTGAGCGGTCGACCGGGCCGGCGGGCTCGGTCCAGGCACCCGCGGTACTGCGGCGTGCGCGCTGCGTGACGACACGAGGGCAGACGGCTGCCCCGTCCACACCCGGGCTCCGCGGAGGGTTATCTCGGCGTCCGGGTGGGGTAACGTCGAGAACGGGTATACGGACAGTCACCATGTGACCTGGCCTGCGCCCACCGAGACCCCTACCTGGACGAAGGCGATCAATGAACACCACCCTGCGTGTCGGCCGGCGCTCGCGCCGTTCCGTGTCCGTGCTCGCCGGCGCCGCCCTGGTGGCCGGCGTCGGGCTGGGCGTCGTGGCCCCCGGGGCGTCGGCGTCCCTGGCCGTCGACAGCGCGGACGGCGGCACCGTCGCCCCGTCCGCCGAGCCGTCGCAGAGCGAGTCGACCAGCGGCCCGACCGTGGAGCCGTCGGCCCCGGCCGAGCCGGAGGAGACCGTCCTCCCGGGCGCCACCGAGACCGTCACGGAGACCGAGACCGCCAGCGAGGCGCCCACGGTCGTCCCCTCCGGTGCGCCCACGACCGACGAGCCGGCGACCGAGCTGCCGGTGGGCGAGCCCTCCGTCACCGCGTCCGCCCCCGAGGTGGCCTGCCCCGGCGTCGGCGACGGCACCGACGTGCGCACGCTGTTCTCCTACGAGTACTTCGCCGACGGCCCCAGGAGCCTCGGCTCGACGGAGTCCTGGACCCGCCCGCTGGCCGTGCAGTGGTTCTCGCGCCCCGTGCCCGCCGGCATCGACTCGATGATGGTCCGCGCCGAGGTCACCCTCAAGGACGGCGTGGTCCTGCCCGCCGGCTGCGGGTACGACTTCTCGCTCGCCTCCTACGAGGCCGAGGGCTCCTCCTTCGCCACCTCCGGCCAGCAGGTCTTCGTCGACCACGACACCGACACCATCACCGGCGAGCAGACCTCGGTCGTCCTCGAGGTCGCCCCGGCCGAGTGCTACGGGCAGTCCGACCTGTACACCAGCGATGACGTCTACGACGGCGCCCGCACCCCGCGCGGCCCGTCCTACTCGCCGATCACCGCCGACCGGCGCATGGTCGCCAACTGGGGCGGCGGCATCGGCTGCGTCGTCCCGTCGGAGGAGCCCTCGGGCCCGGCTTCCGAGAACCCGTCCGAGAACCCGTCGGAGAACCCCTCGGAGAACCCGTCCGAGCAGCCGTCGAGCCCCGCGTCGGAGACCCCGTCGGCCACCCCGAGCACGCCGGAAAGCCCCGCGCCGGCCACCACCCCGGCCAGCCCGGCCCCGGCCAGCACGCCGGCCACCCCCCTCCCGGGGCAGTCGACGACCCCGGCCGCCGCGCCCGCCACGTCGCCCGGTACGTCGCCCCGCGCGACGGTCCGCGCCGGCACCACCCAGCAGCCCCGTGACAACGCCCGGGTCCTCGCGCGCACCGGCGTCGAGGCCTGGACCATCGCCGCGATCGCCGGCGTGCTCGTCGTCGCCGGCGGTGCGATGACCGCCCTGGCCGGCACCTCCGGCCGGACGCGACGCCACTGACCGCAGCACCACTGAGCACCACAAGCACCACAAGCACCACAAGCACCACCAGCAGTACCCGGGCACCGTCCCGGGCAGGCCCGTCCCCGCGCACCGCGGGGGCGGGCTGCTGCTGTCCCGGGGGTCGGGACCGGCAGGGACGGCGCGCCCTGGCACCGGGCTCGTCGGACCAGCCCCGCCCCCGGGCTTACCATCGGTGGTCGGCCAGGTGGATCTTGTGACCTACCGGGCCTGTCCTGTCCCCGACCGCTGGGTGTGCCGTGATCCGGTTCGACAACGTGACCAAGGTCTACAAGGCCAAGCAGCGTGCTGCGCTCGACGACGTGACGCTCAACATCGACCGCGGCGAGTTCGTGTTCCTCGTCGGGGCGTCCGGCTCCGGCAAGTCCAGCTTCCTGCGCCTGTGCCTCAAGGAGGAGCGGGCCAACACCGGCACCGTCCACGTGGCCGGCCGCGACCTGGCCAAGCTCGCGTCGTGGAAGGTCCCGCGCTTCCGCCGCCAGCTCGGCGTCGTGTTCCAGGACTTCCGCCTGCTGCCCAACAAGTCCGCCGGCGAGAACATCGCCTTCGCGCTGCAGGTCATCGGCAAGCCCAAGCACGTCATCGACCGGACCGTGCCCGAGGTGCTCCAGCTCGTCGGCCTCGACGGCAAGGCCGACCGCCTGCCCGACGAGCTGTCCGGCGGCGAGCAGCAGCGCGTGGCCATCGCCCGCGCCTTCGTCAACCGCCCGGCGATCCTGCTCGCCGACGAGCCGACCGGGAACCTCGACCCCACGACCAGCGTCGGGATCATGAAGCTGCTCGACCGCATCAACAAGACCGGCACGACCGTGGTCATGGCGACCCACGACGACGAGATGGTCGACCAGATGCGCAAGCGGGTCATCCAGCTCGAGGAGGGCGTCGTCATCCGCGACGAGGCCCGCGGCGTCTACGGGAGCACGGCATGAGGGCACGGTTCGTCCTCACGGAGATCGGCGTCGGCCTCTGGCGCAACCTCTCCGTGACCATCTCCGTCGTCATCGTCACCGCGGTGTCGCTGTTCTTCCTCGGCTCCGGCCTGCTCTTCCAGCGCCAGGTCAACGAGCTCCGCTCCGTCCTCTACGACGAGATCCAGGTGTCGGTGTTCCTCTGCGGCGAAGAGAGCACCGCGGTCTCCTGCGCCGACGGCGAGGTCACCCAGGCCCAGCGCGACGAGATCGTCGCCACGCTGACCACCGGCGACGTCGCGCCGCTCATCGAGGAGTACACGTACGAGTCCAAGGAGGAGGCCTACGAGCGCTTCCTCGAGCAGTTCGAGGGCTCCCCGATCACGGAGAACCTCACCGCCGACCAGCTCCCGGAGTCCTACCGGATCCAGCTGGTCGACCCCGAGGACTCCGCCGTCGTGGCGTCCCGCTTCGACGGGCAGCTCGGCGTGGAGTCCGTCGACGACCAGCGCGAGCTCTTCGTCGGGCTGTTCCGCTTCCTCAACGGTGCGACCGCGTTCGCGTGGTTCTTCGCCGGGATCATGCTCATCGCCGCGACGCTGCTCGTGGCCACGACGATCCGCCTGGCCGCCTTCAACCGCAGGCGCGAGATCGGGATCATGCGCCTGGTGGGCGCCAGCAAGTTCTTCATCCAGCTGCCGTTCATGCTCGAGGGGATCTTCGCCGCGACCGTCGGGGCGGTGCTGGCCAGCGGGTTCCTCGTCGGCTTCACGCGCGTGTTCGTCCAGGACTACGTCGGCAACCGGTTCAACATCGGCGGCCTCGTGAGCACCGGCGACGCCCTGCTCGTGGTGCCGGTCCTGCTCGCGGTGGGCATCCTGCTGGCGGGCGTGTCCTCCCTGATAACCCTCGAGCGCTACCTCAGGGTGTAGGAAGGGCACGGCCGTGCCGACACCTGTCGTGGGCGTCGGCCGGCGCACCGGACAGCAGCGACGCTCCCGCACGACACCCGACACCCCGGAGGACCGACCGTGCGACACCACCTGACAGCAGCCTGCAGCGTCCTGCTGCTCGCCGCGGTGGTGGCGGCTCCCGGCCTGTCCGCCGCCGCGACCACGCCCGGCGACCGGGACGAGGTGGAGGAGCGGCAGGGCCAGGTCGAGCAGGGCCTGCAGTCCGCGCGCGACGACCTGACCCACGTCAGCGCCGAGCTCGCCGCCGCGTCCGACCGGCTGGCGGGCCTGCAGGCCCAGCAGCCCGGCGCCCGCGCCGCGGTCGACCAGGCGCAGGCCGAGGCGTCC